>CAUZNJ010000081.1:0-7701 GCA_963580965.1 Alphaproteobacteria bacterium
TCAGCATGGGTGCATATATACCAACCTCCCCGGTGAGAATTGACCCTCGTGCCTTAGGGCGCCCTACAAGTAAAGATTACGAGTGATTAATATGGAATAACTTGATGATCCGGAAATTATTTATAGTGCCATGCGTTGGTGAGGCAAAATAGGTATGATGTCACTTCGCATCCACCGGAAGGAAACGACAGCAATTACTTGGAAAATGTCGCGTATGCCTTCTCTTAAAATCAGACACGCCCGGAGACCAAAGACCTGGGCCGGGCAGTCAACGACCACATCAAGGTATTCCATACCGAAAGCGCTTATTTTGATACTTTGCAGACAACCCCGAGAGCATAAGCATCCAAATTTGCCCCCAAGGCTAGCCACGTGAACATTAAAGCGCCATGACCAGTTTGATAACCACAGAAACCAAGAACAACTAGCAGATAAATTACATGCATTTAAGGCATTAGCACTAATTGCAGGTAGGCAACGCCTGCTGTAGGAATGCGATGCAGTCAAATTCTCAAGTGGCTTTTTCTGGAATGACACAATGAACCAGTGGTTGCGGCTGGGCCTGGAAGCAGGACCGCTGATCATCTTCTTCGTCGTTAATGGACAGGCAGGCATTATGCCAGCTACAGGCACCTTCATGGTAGCGACAATAGTCGCCCTGAGTGTCAATTGGTCTCTTGAACAGCGCCTACCAGCCATGCCGTTAATCGTCGGCGTCTTCGTCCTCGTATTCGGTGGGCTGACCTTGTATCTGGAAGATGAATCTTTCATCAAGCTGAAGCCGACTATCGTTAATGGGCTATTTTCTTTGGCCTTGTTCTGTGGGCTAGCCTTTAGGCGCAATCTCCTCAAGATAGTGCTGCAGGCAGCACTTCATCTGGAGGACGAAGGCTGGCGCAAATTGACGTGGCGCTGGGCTTGGTTTTTCATCCTGCTCGCCGTGATAAATGAGGGCGTTTGGCGCACTCAGACCACAGACTTCTGGGTAAGCTTCAAACTATTCGGCATAATGCCCCTGACACTGGTCTTTAGCGCCCTGCAAATGCCGCTGATCCTACGCTACCAATCTCCTGACAAGTCAAAATCGGGGTCGCCCTGATTCTTGGTAGATTATTGAAGAAGTTGACTATACCCCAAACTCACAAATCCGACATTTTTCTATTCATATTGACGGCCAGATATTCATCCTCGTTTAAAATCTATTACCCACAAGTGATGAGCTGGTTATAGGCATAAGTCTCAATGGCTTATACGACGAATCTTGGGGTTATACTCTTCTCTCCAATATTGCTTTGTCCGGCAAACCCCAACGCCTAGAAGGCTATCCATGTTGCTATCACTAAAATAAAAACCGTACCAATATCCAAGAGTCAGAAAAGAAAATTCCTATTCGCCAACATCTACTAACGTTATTCAGCATCTCGATCTAGAATTAAAGGAAATATCCCTATGTGATAGGCTGTTTCACGGGTGTGGTGCCGGGCTCAGTCGTACAAGGTGGTCGTCGTCGGCACGTCGGCGCGGGTCAGGCCGGCGCGGTCGATGGCGGCGGCGGCGAGGTCGCGGGATTTGCGGCGGATTTCGATCTCGTCGACGTTGAACACCCGGCCGTCACGGAACAGCGGTTTGCCGTCAACCCAGGTTTCGAGGATTGAGGCGCTCGACGCCGAAAAAACCAGGGCCTGCAGCGGATCGTAGAACGGCGTCCATTCGATATGGTCGAGGTCGAACAGCACGAAATCGGCTTTCTTGCCGATCTCCAGAGAGCCGATCTCGTCGTCCCACATCAGCGCCCTGGCGCCTTCGATGGTGGCAGCGCGCAGGGCCTTGCGGGCGGAGAAGGCGTTGGGGTCGACGCGGGCATCCTTGAACATGCCGGCGACGATATGCATCTGGCGCATCAGGTTCATGTTGCCGGATGCGGCGACGCCGTCGGTGCCAATGCCGACGGTGACGCCGGCGTTGACCATTTCCGGATACTTGCCGATGGCGGTGGCGCCCTTGCCAAGCTTGAACGACGAACAGGGGCAGAAGGCGACCTTGGCGCCGGTATCAGCGAGCAAGGCGACTTCATCATCCTGCACGGCGGCGCAATGGGCGATGACCAGATTGCGGCGAAGGCCGCCGGCCTGCTTGATGCGGGATACCGGCCACAGGCCGTGCTTCTTTTCGCTGACCTGGGCTTCCTCGATCGACGTTGCCAAGTGATAGGTGGTGCCGACGCCAAGCCGCTCGGCGAGTTCGACGGCGCCGACGTGCAGCTCGAGGGTGCAGGGCTCCTTGCCTTCGATGTTGACCCAGCAGCGCACCCTACCGTCGAGGGCGCCGTTGTATTTGCGGACGCAGGCCTCGAGTTCAGTCAGCGCGGTTTGCGTATCGGCGAAAAAATGATGGTTCATCATCTCCTCGGTCCAGCCGTGCGGGATCTCGGCGGGCGGATTGTCGGCGGCATGGCGCCCGGTGATGCCGCGGATGCCGGTCTTTTCCATGGCGCGGACGACGATGCCAGGATCGTACTGGGACCCCATGTCGAGGAAACAGGTGGTGCCGCCGCGCAGCATTTCGGTGATGCCAAGCAGCGCGCCCCAGTATTCGTCTTCCTCGGTGATGAAGGCATAGAACGGCTTGGCCCAATGGAAGACCCAGGCGCGGGTGTTGAGATTGTCTGGAAACACGGCGCGCGACAGGGTTTCCGACAGGTGAACGTGGCTGTCCACAAAACCCGGGCAGACGGCCATCATGCGACCGTCGATGGTGCGGTCGACCGGATGAGCCGCGTTGCGGGCGGCGACATCCGCCGCGGGGCCGATATCGGTGATGCGGTCGTTCTCGAAGATCAGGCTAGCGTCGCGCAGGATGGTGTCGCCATTATCGACAAGAAACGCAGTGTTGAGATGTTCGATCAGCGTGCGCATGCGATACTCCTCAATGCGGTCCCGACCAAAAATACGCGGGCGGGAAATCCGGGATTAAACCAAAACGGATCAGTCGGCTCCCTTGCCACCATGCGCAGCCGACCAGGCGACCGGATTAGTTAGAAATGCACGAGCTGCAGCGAGGGCAGGGGCTGGATAGTCGCCGCCGACCTCCGCTTCGGCAAGAATATCCCACCAGTCTGCCAGGTAATGGAGGGTCAGGCTAGCTCCTGTCAAAGCTTCCCGAGCCCCTGGAAAAACCCCATAGGAAAACAGAACGAAGGTATTCGCTACCGACATGCCTGCGCCACGAATAGCTCCGGCAAATTTTATTTTTGACCCGCCGTCTGATGTCAGGTCCTCGACCAGAATCAGGCGTTTTCCCTCCTGCGGATCACCCTCAATCTGGGCATTTCGGCCAAATCCTTTAGGCTGCTTGCGAACATACATCATCGGCTTACCGGCTGCGTCGGCTATCCAGGCAGCGTAGGGAATGCCTGCTGTTTCACCGCCGGCCACTGCATCAAAACTATCAAACCCAACCTCTTTATCGATAACGTCCATGGCCATAGCCATGGCACGCGATCGTTCTGCGGGGAACGAAATCAGCTTGCGGCAATCAATATAGACAGGGCTTTTCCAGCCGGCTGTAAATGTAAATGGCTCATCTGGCCGTATGTTGGTGGCGCCGATATCCAGCAGGATCCGGGCCATAGCGCGACCTCGTTGGACGGCCTCAGGCGAACGCTCGTTATCAGACATCGGTTACTCCCCACCACTTCATATTCCTAGGCGGCAAATTCTAGGGGTCTTTATTTGTTCCGCTTGGTATTAGGGGCAAATCCCCGTCATGGCAATCGGCCGAATGCTCGCGTCAGTTATGCGCCTGTTTGATCATGTATAGGCCATCTTTAAAATCGAGAAATAGACGCTCGAGATCCAGGTGGTGGGCCGGCTTGCCACTAGTTGTCCGCTTCGAGATTTTGTTTGGCGAGAAAGGAGTCATGGCTTCCCTACCAGCTTGTTACCGCGGCATAGTCCTCCTGCGACACCACTTTCCTTTATTGTAATGCCGGTTTTCCGTCGTTGCCTTTTGTGCGAAAATATCAAAAATGATTAATTCCGAAGTTAGGATCAAAAAAATCATGCTGGATCGTTCCGGCCGCAGCGGCGGCAAACTTGTTGTAGATTCTCTTCGCGCCCATGGAGTCGAATGGGCTTTTTGCGTCCCTGGAGAAAGCTATCTCGAAGTTCTCGACGCGCTCTATGACGCGCGCAACGAAATTTCACTGGTGTCGTCGCGGCACGAGCACGGCGCCGCGAATATGGCTGAATCCTATGCTAAGTTGAGCGGCAAGGTAGGCATCTGCATGGTCACCCGTGGTCCTGGCGCCTGCAACGGCAGCATCGGCGTTCATACTGCGTTCCAGGATTCAACACCAATGATCATGCTTGTTGGCCAGGTGCCACGTTCAGAGTGGGGACGTGAAGCCTTTCAAGAAGTCGACTACACCCGCATGTTTGAGCCAGTCGCCAAGTGGGTTGTACAGATTAATCGCACTGAGGAAGTGCCCTATTTTATGGCCGAGGCATTCCGCGTTGCCCAAGATGGTCGTCCAGGCCCGGTCGTCGTTGCGCTACCCGAAGACATGCTGGTTGAATGTTCCGATGTACGTGATGTTGAACCAATGCGAATAACACCATTGTCTCCAGATGCGAACGAGTTAAAAAAATTAGGTGCGCTCCTGTCCAAGGCAAAAAAACCGGTCCTTTTCCTCGGCGGTAGCGGCTGGACGAATGCTGCACGCAAAGGTATCCAGACATTTGCTGAAAAGCATATGCTTCCAGTGTGCTGTTCTTTTCGCCGCCATGATATTTTCGATAACAACCATGAAAACTTCATTGGTGAGGTCGGGCTCGCATCCCCGCCCGAATTGATCACCATGGTTAAGGACTCAGATGTTGTCCTCGCCGTCGGCACACGATTGGGCGAGATCGCATCTATGGGCTATTCACTGTTTAACATCCCAAATCCAAAGCAGACACTAATTCATGTTCTTCCTGGAGCCCGGGATCTCAACCGGGTGTTCCACGCCAACTTGGCGATCCATTCCAACATGGAATGTTTCGTCAAGGCCGCCAATTCAATGAAGATCGATACAGCGCCGGGCCGGCCTCCACGCATCGCCAAAGGGCGAAAAATCTATAAAGATAACCAAAACCCAAAGAATTCCCCAACCGGAGGGGTAAATCTTGGGGCCTGTATGCGCGCCTTGGATCAGCGCCTACCAAAAGATGCCATCATCACTACCGACGCCGGCAATTTTAGTGGCTGGGTTCAACGTTTTCTAAGCTATAGCCCAAACCGGCGTTTTCTTGGCTCCACCAATGGTGCCATGGGATACGGCGTTCCCGCTGCCGTCCAGGCATCTATCACCCACCCTAATCGCATGGCGATTGCCATGGTTGGTGACGGCGGGTTTGGCATGACCGGACAAGAGATCGCGACCGCGTTCGCCCATGGCGGAAAACCGATCATTATGCTCTTTAACAATAACATGTACGGCACCATCCGTGCCCATCAAGAAGGTAAGCACCCGGAGCGAGTATCAGGCACCAATTTGGTTAATCCTGATTTTGTTGCTATCGCCAAAGCCCACGGCGGACATGGTGAATTGGTCCGAAGCACCGAAGACTTCATGCCCGCCTTCGATCGATCCGCAAAATCCGGCAAGCCGTCCATTATAGAGATCGTTGTCGAGAAAGAAGTCATCTCCACACGGATCACCCTGACCGGCATTCGTGAGGCGGCAATAAAGCGACAGGCAACCACGTCCTGACAGCGTCAAAAATTATATCCAAGGAAGAGGACGCCGTAAACGTCACCACTCCCCTTGTTTGGGCCCTACTTGATGAGCGGGCCGGAACAGCTAATCAGTGCCTTGGGATAGCAGATGCACTAGGAATTCCCTATGAATCCAAACCATTGCGCTTCACGGCGATGGGTCGTTTGCCAAATGCAATCAAAGGCGCGTCACTCACGGGCCTAACACCCGAGAGCAGTGACTCACTTATTGAGCCGTGGCCCAATATCATCATCGCAGCGGGCCGGCGCTCGGCGCCCGTTGCGCGAATGATTAAGCGCTGCTGCGGTGCCTTTCTGGTTCAGATCATGCACCCCGGTAATGCCGGGGTTGATGAGATAGACCTAATCGTTTCCCCAATACACGATCGGCTGGCGCCTGCCGCAAATATCTTCGAAATTATCGGCGCCGCACACCGGGTAACGCCAACGCGGCTGGCAACTGATTACAAGGTGTGGCATTCGCGCTTTGCTAACCTGCCTCGCCCCTTCATAGCCGTAATTGTTGGCGGCAGCACCCGGAGGCGAAAATTTACCGAAGCCATGGGCACAGAACTTGGGCTGATGTGCAATGCCATGGCTAATACCTCCGGGGGGTCTCTTTTAGTGACCACCAGCAGGCGGACCGAAAAAGGTCCGATCGAGGCACTACTCAAGACCTTAACCGTTCCCCGAATTATCCATACCTGGGATAATAAAGACGAAAATCCTTACTTCGGCTATCTGGCTGTGGCCGATGCACTGGTCGTAACCGGTGATTCCGTTTCCATGTGCTCTGAGGCTTGCGCGACCAAAAACCCTGTTTACATTTTCGCCCCGCCGATGCTGATTACCGCCAAGCACGCTCGCCTTCACGAGGAGCTTTACGCTAGGGGCTACGCCCGCCCCCTCGACGGCAGCCATTCAGCCTGGAAGCATCCACACTTGGATCAAGCTGCCGACATCGCCGGGGAAATTCATCGGCGGCTAGCTCAATCACGGGTTTTACCTATATAGAAATTAGCATAAACGCGTGACATATCAGCTGAAGAATCCGGTTTGTGGCCTTTAGAAGGCTGGCTCTGCATGGGGGGCCACCGGCGACACCTCCATCGCCAAGGCCGCATCCAGCAAACGGGAGAGAACCGGCGCTTCTTGAGCACCGGAGATGGCATGGCACCCATCGACAACAAAAGCCGGAACACCGTTGATCCCGGTGCGGTGCGCATGTGCATTTTCGGTACGAACCCAATCAACATCGTCGTTAGATTCGAGATAGCTCCGAATGGCTGGAGAATTCATGCCGATCCTGCCGCCTATTTCAGCGAGAATAATCGGATCACCAATATCAAGGCCGTCAATGAAAAAAGCCTTGAACACGGCCTCAACGCAGACGCCAGCTAGTCGTGATTCGCCCGCCACCTTGATCAGACGATGCGACAACACGGAGTTTGGCATTCGAGATATACGGTCGAAGGAAAATTCAATCTCGACAGATTGACCAACTTCGTTAATGGCACCAAAGATACGACGCACCCGGTTTTCGCTCCCGAACTTACGAACTAGATAAGCATCCTGATCGACCCCCTCGCCGGGCATATGAGGATTAAGAAGAAAAGGCCGCCACTTAATTTCAGGGCTTAGATCAGGCCGTAGCGCCAAGGCCTTATCCAGCCGGCGTTTACCAATAAAACACCAGGGACAAACGGTATCAAAAATTACGTCAATCTGCATGAAATTAATATAGCCTAGTCTGTTTAGGCTGCTAGGACGCCATTATCAGCAGCACTAAACCCACTCCATGGGATTTATCCCCATCATCCGTTAGCGAGGGGCAGCCTGAAATTTACAAATTCACGGGTGTTTTCGTAACTGAGGCAAACGAAGAAAAATCCATATCAATCCTCCAGTACCAATCACCGCGCTGATTCCGACTGCCCACGC
>CAUZNJ010000082.1:0-7487 GCA_963580965.1 Alphaproteobacteria bacterium
AGTAGGTGCCTTGCGCTCCATCATCGGGCTGCTTCACCCAGCCAATGGCCGGATAATCCGCCTTCAGCTTTGCGAAGGTCGCCTCGATGTCTTCAACCTCGATGCCGAAATGATCCACTCCAACCCGCTGCCCGGCAACGCGCGGTCGGATATTCAGGAGAACATTGCCATCAGACAAAATCTCTCCGCGTTCCGGAGAGCCCAGGCTCATATCGAGCTCCAGCCCAAAAAGCGTTTCATACATTGTGGCGATCGGTGTCGGCGTGTTCGAGTTCAACGCGACATGACTAATTCTCGCAGACAAGCTGAGCTCCTTCAGTCGATTGTGACGAAGCAAACACCGTTGCTATCGCTATATTGATATTTGCTGGTTGGCGCCGCCTTCTTAAGCATCTCGGCCCGCCGGAGGTCCTTCTTGCGCGTATCAAGCAGCCAGCACGGCGCATTCGAGGGGGGATACTGACCGACATAGTCAACGATTTCATCATGTACCTTGTCAGCATCCTCAACCCGAAACCCGATATGGTCGAGCATCGGACGGTTGGCATCGACGCCATCGTAATCGGTAATTTTCCATGGCATGAGCTTTAGCGTCACCCGACCATCGGTCAGACTATAGCTGTCGTCATCTTCCTGGCGGTTCAACGGCGTCATTTGGAAAACATCGTGATAAAACTCTGCGCAATGCTCGACATTCAAAGTCCGTAGCGCCAGATATTCGATGTGACGTTCCTGATCCCGATCTTCTTCCAGATAGAGACCATCGGTTTTGACCTCGCTGACATTCTTATCGAGATCCTTCTGATTGATATCGACAACCTGTCCTTCCGGATCATGAATACCGACTTGTGCATAGGGTCGCATGCCGGATCGCTTAACCCACTCGACGGTCGGGTATTTTTTGGTCGCCATGGCGAAGGACTCATCAATGTCTTCAACCTCAATGCCAAAATGATCGAGCCCGGCAGGTCCCGGGCGTCCGGGAAGGATGGGATTGAAATTCAGCCCGACATAGCCTTCGCGAGCCGTCGCCGATAATCCAATCGACGAGGCCTTACGCTCCAGCGACATTTGAAAAATTGTTGCATAGAACTTGGCAACGGTTTGCGGATCCTGCGCGATGCAGGCGATGTGATTTAGTTTTGGCATTAGGACAACCTCACGGCTGTGCCATTGGCGCTGACCATCAACATGGTGCTCTTGTCGCCGCCAATGACTTCATAATCAAGATCAACGCCAATAACGGCATCAGCGCCGCATTCAGCAACCTCGTCTTCAAGGGCTTCGAGCGCTGCCTCTTTCGCCTTGCGCAATTCTTTTTCATAGGAGCCGGAGCGAATACAGGGGAACATATCCCGAAAGATGTTCGTGCCCATCACCTCATCTCCGGACACAACCCCGAGATATTCAACAACTTGCTTGTCCTCAATTGTCTCCGTGGTCGAAATAATCATCTGTTCGTTCTCCTGTGGAACAACTCAGCCCAAAACGCGGGAATCTATAGTTTTATAATTACCCCTTCTCGCCGGACAAAAAAAGGGCCCGGATAAATCCGAGCCCAGATGCCTCATCCTCTAGACTAATTGCCTAATCACTCTCCCGCTAAAAGGCCGACTTCCGTCAGGCCACATCGCGGTCGTCATCCGCGGCTGGCGGGTCAGCCGATGCGGCAGACGCATTCCCGGATAGCGATGCCGCTGCCGCCGAGCCAATATCGGTATCTTCGCTACTCCTTACCTCAGGAGAGACAACCAGAGTAATATTCAGTTCGAATAGAATCTTGCGCATCGTCTTAATACTGTTGCCAGACAGATCAATCCCCTCCTCTTCCGAAATACGTCGCGCCGCGACCTTGTGCCAGCGCGTATCTACTGGATTTCCGGATCAAGTCCGGTAATGACGGCTTGTGTAGTGTCCTAACCATTTCTCGTCATTGCCGGACTTGATCCGGAAATCCAGAGCTTGCCGCACCGCCTAAAAATAAAGGATGATCCGACCCAGTATCGGAGAGAGAACCATGACTACAGAACGCGCCTCAACACTGGCAGACCCCAGTCTGCCGCCTGAAGTATTAGCGGAGATGGAGCGCCTGAATGAAGAGGCTGCGCCGCTGCATATCTGGCTGCGGACCCGCGCCAATGCACCGCAAAAATCGCCCTGGCATCACGGCGGAGACGAAAACGCCATGGCAATTCCCGCCGAAGCCTCGACCGTTCGACCTCCACCACCAACCTATTGCCCGGCTCCGTATCTCTGGAAATGGGCCGATATCGAGCCCTATCTTCACCAGATCGCCGAGATAGCACCGCTGGAATTTACCGACCGTCAACAATTCCTGCTGCTCAACCCCGGCCTCGGTGGCGCACTGCGGGTGACTAATACAATCCGCGTTGCGGTATCGATCTATAAGCCCGGCGACGATGCTCCCACCCATATGCATACGCCCAATGCCAGCCGGACCATTCTGTCGAATTCAGGGGGCTACACGACGGTCGATGGCGAAATATGCGATGCCAATCGCGGTGATTTGATCCTCACGCCGAATGGCACCTGGCATGGCCATGGCAATGACAATTCTGATCCTGTGATCTGGATGGATGTACTCGACTGGCCATTAATGGAACAGCTCGACTGTATCTGGATTGAAGATGAATACCCCGTGAAGGCCGCCAATGCCGCCGCCCCCTCAAAGGCTTTCTCCAAACGCCATTTCGGCAGCGGTGGCATGGTGCCAAGTTTTACGCCCACCAATCGTGGTGTCGGCGAAGGCAGTTCACCGCTGATGCATTATCAAGGCACCGACATTCGGAAAACTCTGGAAAATTTAGCCGGAGAAGAAGGCAGCCCCTACGAAGGCATCCAGATCAACTTCACTAACCCGGTCGATGGCGCGCCGGTCTTCACCACGCTTGGCTATAACGCACAGTTGCTCCGCCCGGGCGAACAGACCCTGCCCTGCCGCCAAACCGCCAGTACGCTTTACTGCTGTATCGAAGGACGCGGCTATACCGAGATCGCCGGGCAACGCTATGACTGGGAGAAGAACGACATCTTTATCCTGCCCAACCACCTGTGGCGACGGCACGTAAACCTGGACGACTCCGCGAACGCGATCCTCTACGGCGTCACCGACGCACCCCTTCTGCAGAAACTCGGCCACTTCCGTTCTCAAGGTAAATCCCGCTCTGGCGATGTTGTTGAGTTAGTCCGCTAAAAATCAACAAAGCACCTGTGAAAACTACTGATAAGCCGATATCTGAGGGACAGTCCGCCTAAAACCTATGTTTTCTGACGGTTTTACGACCTATTTCGATAGCTACCCCCAAACTATCACGGCATTGATCGCGCAGTCGGGTCCCTTTGGGATTAACTCCGATTAGGCCCCAATGTCAGAACCATTTGTCTGCCGTCAGCGCCTACGGAACAGTCAACATCAATGACGGCGGGGTATTCGGCGGCACAACAACCATCAATGCAGATCTCGTCGTCAATGATGGCGGCACCTTGGGACCGGGAAGTTCACCGGGACTGATGAGTATTATTGGCGATCTCAATTCGGGAGCCGGGTCTTCGATGCAGATAGAGCATGGAGGCTTACTGGCCGGCACGGAATATGATCAAACAGATGTTTCCGATGATCCCGAGACGACCGGTTCAGCGGAAGGCATCGCCACGCTGAACGCGGGAGCTAACTTCAATATTGATTTCTTTGGCGGATATGTAGCGGAGGTTGGCTATACGTTTGATGTGCGGATTATTAACGCTTATCGCCAAAGGGGCGCATCAGGCCCGGCGCAAGAAAAACCCTCTTCATCAGGGCTATCCTAAAACGGGAAAAGAGCATTATTATTGTGCGGGTAATCAACGCTAAGGAAAATCTTAATAAACAAAGGAGGCTTTAATGAAAAAATTATCAATTTTCGCGGCAGCAACAGCAGCCGTTTTACCACTCTCCATCCCGACAGCGAGTTCTGTCGTGGCGGATGACTTTTTTAAGGGCAGGCAACTGGTTCTGACCATCGCGTCACGACCCGGCGGCGGGTTCAACGCCTATGGTCGTTCGCTCGCCAAGCACTTCACAAAACATCTCGGGCAAAAATCGAGCATTATCGTCAAAAATATGCCGGGTGCCGGTGGCCGCAAGGCAACAGCCTGGCTCTCCAAGATTGCGCCTAAGGATGGTAGCAATCTGCTGGGCACAATGCCGGGGTCTCTTGTTGAACCCATTCTAGGCGACCCCAAACGCGTCAAATATAACCCGTTAAAATTCGGCTATATTGGCAGCGCCTCGGGCTTCACTACAATGTGTCTGGTCCGCCATGAACATCCGGCAAAAACCTTTAAGGACATGATGAAGACCCAGGTGATCATGGGAGGTGACCAAATCGGTTCAACTACCCATGATCAGGCAAACATGTTCCGCAATCTCGTTGGCGCCAACATCAAATTAGTCAAAGGCTATAGCGGCACCAAAAATCTCGTTTTAGCTATTCAGCAGAAGGAAATTGATGGTTTCTGCGGCTATGCCTGGGCATCGCTCATGAGCCGCGCCCCGCATCTTATTAAGAATAAAATTGTCCGACTGGTGGTCCAGTTTGGTCTCGATCCTCACCCCGCAGCAACCGCTGCTGGCATTCCGCCGGTTTGGGGCTTCGTTAAGGACAAAAAGAAGATTGCAGCGTTAAAACTACTCGCCTCAACTCAAACCTTTGGACGGCCTTATATTGTGCCGGCAAACGTGCCAAAGGCTCGGCTTGCCTCCCTAAGGGCTGCTTTCGACGCCACAATGAAAGATCCTGCCTTCAAAAAGGATATGGCCAAGTCGCGTCTATCAATCCAACCGACGAGCGGCGCCAAAGTACAGAAGCTCATCGAAAACATTTATCATTCAGATGCCGCGACCCAAAAGCTTGCACGCTGGGCTATCTCAAAGTCCGAATAATAAAAATTAGTTGCTCTTGAAGGAAACGGCACCGGATATCCGGTGCCGTTTCACATTTGGCCCATTCTAGCGCTGGCGCTAACGTAGCGCATCGTCGTTTGAACTGTTTGGTATGCGCAATTAACGCCCCTCGCCACCTTGCCAGAACCCCGCATTGCGCCGTATCGTTGATCCAACGTCACATTCGCCTACTCCCATTCGCCATGAGGTCTTCCGATGCCAGAAATGAAACTCGGCCTGTTCATCCGTCCCACCGGCCATCACATCGCCTCGTGGCGGCACCCCAATGCGCATGATGATGCCAATGTGAACTTCGACCGCTTCATCAATATGGCCGAAACGGCGGAGCGCGGGCTATTCGATATGCTATTTTCTGCGGACACCAACACCGCCTGGACCACAGTCGATTCAGCGCTCAATCGTCAGCATTACTCGGCGTGGCTTGAGCCCTACACGCTGATGACCGCCCTCGCCGCCCACACCCAACATATCGGACTGGTGTGCACACGGAGTACCAGCTTCGATGAGCCGTACACTGTTGCCCGGATGTTCGCGACACTCGATCTGATCACCGGCGGCCGCGGCGGAGTAAATATCGTGACCACAGGCAACGGTCGATCGGCCCTTAATTACAGCCAGGACGAACATCTCGCAAAACCCGAGCGCTATGAGATTGCCGATGAATTTGTCGATGTCCTCAGGGGGCTGTGGGACAGCTGGGACCCGGATGCTTTCGTACGCGACCGCGAAACCAGCACGTTCTTTGAGTGGGACAAGATGCATGTCCTCAATCACAAGGGAAAGCATTTCCAGGTCGAAGGCCCGCTCAACGTGCCGAGGTCGCCGCAAGGCCAACCGGTGCTGGTGCAGGCCGGGGCCTCCGAACAGGGACGCGAGCTCGCCGCGAAGGCAGCTGACGTGATCTTCGGCGCCAGCCAGAGTATCGAAATAGCGCAGGAGTTCTATGCCGATGTGAAGTCCCGGCTTGCGCGTCACGGCCGTCAGCCCGACCACCTGAAAGTCCTGCCCGGCCTTTCGGTGACCGTTGCGGAGACCGTGGAGGAAGCTCAAGCCAAGTTTGATGAATTGCAGGATTTGATTCATCCCGACCATGGGTTGGCCTTTCTGTCGCGCCGGATCGGCCACGACCTAACCGGTATGGATCCCGATATTCCGATGCCCGACCTGCCAGCGGTGGACGACGTTGGCACGCGTTCCGGGCAAATGCTTGAACTAGCTAAACGCGAGAACTGGACGTTACGCCAGCTCTATCAGCATTTCGCGGCAGCGCGCGGTCACATGCTCCTAATCGGCACGCCCTCGATGGTTGCCGACACCATGCAGGAGTGGTTCGAAAACGGCGCTTGCGACGGCTTCAACATCATCCCATCGATGTTCCCGGATGAATTCGAATCGTTCGTCGACCTGGTCGTGCCCGAACTGCAGCGCCGCGGTCTATACCGCACAGCCTATGAAGGAAACACATTGCGCGATCGACTGAGCCTACCGGAACCTATGAGC
Organism: Alphaproteobacteria bacterium; assembly: GCA_963580965.1. GTDB lineage: Bacteria > Pseudomonadota > Alphaproteobacteria > Rhodospirillales > CAMCUA01 > CAMCUA01. Next base: position 6,464 of record CAUZNJ010000082.1, read on the forward strand.
CGTTACGCCGCTGCTAGCGCAAGTGCTGCGGAATAGACCACGCACTTACCCTGCCTGACCAAACCAGGAAACCGTCACCGCGACGATAAAAAGATAACGTCCGAATTTTCCGATTGTGACCAGCACAAGGAACAACACGAAACGCGTGCGGAGCGCGCCCGCGATCACTGTCAACGGGTCGCCGATAATGGGCAGCCAGGCCAGCAGCAGCGTCCAAATACCGAACCGCTCATACCACCGAACTGCCCGTTGATAGCCCTGCGCCGACACTGGAAACCATTTTCGGTCGCGATACTGAATAAAAAAACGTCCCAACGCCCAATTGACCGCCGATCCCACCACATTGCCAATGGTTGCCACCGCGAGGAGTAATGCCAACGTCCCCTTCTCGGTCGCAACAAACCCCGCCAGCAACGCCTCGGATGACCCCGGTAGCAGTGTCGCCGCCGAAAAGGCGCTGAGAAAAAGGCTGGAATAGGCGGCAAGCTCGCTCATTCAGGGAACCTAAAAGCGGATCTCGTCAATTGCCACCACAACCTACCTGTTAAGAGAGATAGCTAACGGCCCCCCTATGCTGGAGGGACTACCAAAATTTATTGCTGAGAAAGGACCCGCTTTAGGTCTGCTATTATCCCAATAGAAGACCCCGCCAGTCCCCGGAGAAGATCTGTCCACCAAACGCAGATATTAGACAATTTTCTTCTGATCACCCCCGGTTGGTATTCATAAGAGCGCGCCCTATACTAACCATAGCACAATCCAATGAAAGAGACGCGCGACATGGACACCGTCGACAGGACCTACCCGTATATAGTCACATCAGTTGAAGACCTCGACCAGATCTATGCCAGCCCGCGACCCGAAATTGCTACTAAGGAAACCGACTATATCACCGAGGTCGGACGGGCCTTCATTGAGGCATCACCGTTTCTGGTTCTTGCCACCTCGAACGGTGAGAGCATCGATTGTTCACCCAAGGGCGACGCGCCGGGCTTCGTGCAACTGCTCGACGAACGCACACTGC
>CAUZNJ010000083.1:0-7435 GCA_963580965.1 Alphaproteobacteria bacterium
GGAATTTCTTGGCGGGCCACCCTTGTATATCAAACGTGATGACTGCACGGGGCTTGCCGGTGGCGGCAATAAGGCCCGGCAGCTAGAGTTCTACCTTGGCGCAGCATTGGCGGAAGGCGCGGATACAATCATCACGACCGGTGCGGTGCAGTCCAATCATGTACGTTCGACTTCGGCTGCGTGCGCACGACTAGGAATGCTCTGTCATGTTCAATTGGAGGACAGGGTAGCTGGTCTTGGTGATGATTATGCCCACTCCGGCAATATCCTGCTCGACCGATTGTTAGGCGCCGTTATTCATCGGTTTCCTGTCGGTGAGGACGAAGCCGGCGCCGATGCCGCCATGGCAAATTTGGCGCACGAACTGAGCGGGCAGGGGAGGCGTCCCTATATCATTCCCCTGAGCATCGACCATGTCCCTCTTGGCGCAATCGGCTACGTCGTTGCCGCTAAGGAAATCGTGGCACAGGCAGCTGAACAAAACCTTACCATTGGTGCGGTTGTCACACCGTCTGGCAGTGCCTCAACCCATGCCGGTCTCGTCACCGGCCTGCGGGCGGCGGGTGCGACAATGCCGGTTATCGGTATCTGCGTGCGCCGCGACGCAGAAGCCCAGCGTCAAAGGTTGATGCGGCGTATAGGTGAGGTTTGCGATCTAATCGGTGCGCCAGGAGTCGCTGGCGTGGGAGATATTAAAGTCATGGATGAAACCCTGGCGCCGGGATACGGGCAGCTTAACGACGCAACACGGGAGGCGGTACGCCTGGGCGCGCGCCTTGAGGGTCTAATTCTGGATCCGGTCTATACGGGCAAGGCCCTCGCTGGGTTGATTGGACTGGTGCGTTCGGGGGCATTGTCGGGAGTCGCTCCGGTGGTGTTTCTGCATACGGGCGGTTGGCCGGCCGTCTTTGCCTATCGCGAGGAAATTGAGTCCCTTTAATAGGTTAGCGAGGGGGCTTATAAAAAAATTAAATGTGCTTATTACGGCTTAATGTGATGCGGTAAGACGCCCTGCATTTCAGTCGTGTCTGTATGAAAGGTGGCGTCTTGGCGTTCGATGCCGGGTGAGGCTTGGCGCTTTACTACGGTGTTCACGAAAATTCCTACCAGGATTAAGCTACTGAGCGTGGCCATAAGAATGATAAATAGCCATATATTTTCGCCAACTCCATCGATAAGACGACCCACTATCCCCCCGAGGAAATTGCCACCTCGGCCCATGGAGACATGACGAAGGCAGCGCCGTTCTTGATGCCGTCAGAAGGGTTCCACATCACGGCATTTGGACAGGCATAGTGGGTCGGGAAGACGGCGTGGGTTGCCGCAACTGTCGGGTGGTGGGCAAGCAATGCTTTGATGATGCTGACGTCAAGGTTCGCGTCGGCAAGCACCGTGTCGCCGCCGCTGACGTCGATGCGCGCCGTGTGGATGGCGGTATCCAGGTCCATTTCAAAGTCTACGGCGAACGAGATCAATTGCATGACCGCGGGCATGATCCGTCGCCCACCGGACGCGCCAAGCGCCATGCGTGAGCCGTCTTTGCGTACAATAATCGTCGGGCACATATTGGTGAGTGGTCGTTTTGCAGCACCGATCGAATTTGGCCCGCCGGGGCGCGGGTCGAACCACAGGACGCCGTTGTTCATGAGAATTCCGGTGCCTGGCAGCATGGTCTTGCTGCCGAAGACAGATAGCAGGGTCTGAGTCAGGGAAACCATGTTGCCGTCCTTGTCGACGACCGTGATGTGGGTGGTGCAGCCAGGGTCATCCCTGCTGCTTGCGTCTGCACCAAGTTTTTTCAGGCGGTGACTATAGGCATCGAACAGGGCATCGGCATAGGCTACATAAGTCAGCACGTCGGGCGTGTCGGTAGATGGTGATAGGCTGTTTGTCAGGCGCGCGAAGACGTCATGGAGGGTAGGTCCGGCCGTGAGGGTGGGACTATAGTGGACTGTGGCATCACGATAGGTGCTGTTGAGGGGGTCGACTAGGCGGGCTGTGTATCCGGCGAGATCATCACCGCGTATCCAGCCACCACCCCGTTCCATGTCAGCGGAAATACTTTGGGCAATTTCGCCTTCGTAGAAGTCACGCGGACCGGCCTCGGCTAGTCGGCGTAACGTCTGCGACAGATTGCCGAGCTGGATGCGGGGTAGGGGGCCGACGACTTCAGTTCCGGGGACAAACCCGTCAGGCAAAAAGGCCTTGGCGGCATGGGGATCTTGGGATAGCGCGCGAGCATTGCTGGCGATGCGCATAGTGGCGTACCAATCGACCGGCATTGAATCCTCGGCCATTTTAATGGCGGGGGCCAAAGTCTCAGGCCAGGTGCGAGTGCCAAAGGTTTCTAGCGCCAGCGCCATGCCGGCGACGAAGCCCGGTACCATCATGCTGGTATAGCCCTGCATGTTGCGGTCACCGACAACCTCGGGCCAGGTGAATATCTCCGATTTCTCGTTGCCGGTCATCGGGTAGTGGCTCGGATCGAGCCGACACGGTGAGATCATGGTGAAATCAACAACTGTTGGCTTGGCTGCGCCGGACATCATGACCTGCATGTAGCCGCCGCCGCCGAGGCCGCTCATCCACGGTTCTACCGTACCGATTGCTATGCCGGTGGCGATGGCTGCGTCCACAGCATTTCCTCCGGCATCGAGGACGCGCGCGCCAACTGCCGATGCTTGGTAATGCTGGCTGGCGACAAGGCCGCCTGTGGTACTGACAGCGGGTTTACGTACCTGCCAGCTTTCGCTAACCCATCCTTCATCGATTTTTACCATGCCCGTTGATTCCCTTTGCTTAATACCTAATCGATGAACACGATGATTATCTCAGGAATTCAATTGCTTGGAAAGTTGACCAATGCGGTCTTGTTTCTAGACCTAATGGCGACTAAATAAGTCTTGAATAAGCTAATGTCGGGATCTCACCATGATACGATTAAGCCGATTAGCGGATTATGCGGTCGCACTTATGTGTCAGTTAGCTGACGAGCCGGAGCGCATGCGGACGGGGACCGGTCTCGCTGCGATCCTGCGTCTGCCGGCACCGACGGTCAGCAAATTACTGACCAAGTTGACCAGGGTTGGGCTATTGACCTCCTATCGTGGTGTTGATGGCGGTTACGCGCTGGCGCGTTCAATCCGCGACGTTACGGTTGCCGACATCATAAGCGCCGTCGACGGCCCAATCGCCATGACGGACTGTGTCGAAGAAGCGCCCGGCGCCTGTACGATTGAAGCGTTCTGCCCGTCGCGCACCGGGTTGCAGAAAATTAATGTCGCGGTTCGCACGGCGCTGGAGGGGGTAACACTGGCCGACGTTATGCCGCAGCCGATTCCCTGGAAGCAATTAGCGGACGCAGCACGCAAGAACGATGCCCTTAAGCCAGCTTTACCGGTTGGAACATGACGAGCTAGATAAGTCTCAACGAACTTAAGCGGCAAGCCGGAGCTTGAAGGATGACGATTAATACAGAGACCGTAAAAACGGTAGATGCTGTTGGCGGCGAGTACCGCTACGGCTTTGTCTCCGATATCGAGTCGGATATGGCACCAAAGGGGCTAAGCGAAGATATCGTGCGCTTTATTTCGGCGAAGAAAAATGAACCCGAATGGCTGTTAGCGTGGCGCCTCAAGGCCTACCGTTATTGGCTGGACCAGCCGGAGCCAGTGTGGGGAAAACTAAAGTTTTCTGCGATTGATTATCAGAATTCTTATTATTACTCGGCACCTAAATCGATGGCTGACGGTCCGAAGAGCCTTGATGAGGTCGACCCGGAGTTGCTGCGTACCTATGAAAAACTAGGCATTCCCCTTAAGGAGCAAGAGTTTCTGGCGGGCGTTGCAGTAGATGCCGTGTTCGATAGCGTTTCTGTTGCTACCACCTTTAAGCACAAGCTGGAGGAAGTCGGCGTCATATTCTGTCCTATCTCTGAAGCCATTCAACGCTGCCCGGAACTGGTGCAGAAGTATCTCGGAAGTGTTGTTCCCTATACGGACAACAAGCATGCCACCCTGAATTCAGCGGTCTTCACGGACGGGTCGTTCGTTTATGTGCCTCCGGGGGTGAAGTGTCCGATGGAGCTTTCCACCTATTTCCGCATCAATGCCAGAAACACAGGACAATTTGAACGTACTTTGATCATTGCTGATACGGGGTCGTACGTCAGTTATCTGGAAGGGTGCACGGCGCCGCAGCGCGACGAGAATCAGTTGCATGCCGCGGTCGTTGAGCTGATTGCTCTAGATGATGCCGAGATCAAATATTCGACTGTGCAGAATTGGTATCCTGGCGATGCTGACGGCAAGGGCGGTATTTATAATTTTGTCACGAAGCGTGGCGCTTGCCGTGGTCGTAATTCAAAAATCTCTTGGACCCAGGTGGAGACCGGCTCGGCAATCACCTGGAAGTATCCGAGTTGTATCCTGCAGGGCGAAAATTCGGTGGGAGAATTCTATTCTATCGCCATCACCAATAACCACCAGCAGGCGGACACCGGAACCAAGATGATACACCTTGGCCGTAATACCCGTTCGCGTATTATCTCCAAGGGCATATCGGCGGGACACGGCAATCAGACCTATCGTGGGCTGGTGCGTGTTGGGCCAAAGGCGCACGGCGCGCGCAACCATACACAGTGCGATAGCCTGTTGATCGGTGGCGAATGCGGCGCCCATACGGTGCCCTATATCGGAAGCCAAAACCGCAGTGCCATTGTCGAGCATGAGGCTACGACGTCAAAGATCAGCGACGATCAGTTGTTCTATTGTCGCCAGCGCGGCATTTCAGAAGAAGATGCGGTTGCGCTGGTAGTCAATGGTTTCTGCCGCGAGGTCATGCAGCAGTTGCCAATGGAATTTGCCGTTGAGGCGCAAAAGCTCGTCAGTATAAGCCTCGAAGGCAGTGTTGGCTGAGTGTCAAGCTAAAAACAGGAAACATTATGACGCCACTACTCGAAATTCGCGGCCTCAGGGTTGAGGTCGACGGCAAGGAAATTCTTAAGGGGGTCGACTTGACTGTTAACGCCGGCGAGGTTCATGCCATTATGGGGCCGAACGGTTCTGGAAAGAGCACGCTTGCTTACATCATGACTGGCCGCGCTGGCTATGCGGCGACCTCCGGAACGGTGCTGTTCAAGGGCAAGGATCTGTTGGAAATGGCCCCGGAGGAGCGGGCGGCCGAAGGCGTCTTCCTGGCCTTTCAGTACCCAGTCGAGATTCCTGGCGTCCCTAACAACACGTTTCTTAAGGAAGCCTTGAATGCCGTGCGCCGGTATCGCGGCGAGGATGAACTAGATGCTTTGCAATTTGTCAAAATGATGCGCGTCAAGATCAAAGAACTAGGAATCAAAGACGACATGTTGAAGCGCCCGGTGAATGTCGGTTTTTCCGGCGGCGAGAAGAAGCGCAACGAGATTCTGCAGATGGCGGTTCTCGAGCCGGCCCTGGCCATTCTCGACGAAACAGATAGTGGCCTCGATATTGACGCGCTGAAAGCTGTGGCTGAGGGTGTTAACGCGCTACGTAGCGCTGAACGTGGCATGCTGATGATCACGCATTATCAGCGACTGCTTGATTACATCGTTCCCGATAAGGTCCACGTTCTGGCGCATGGTCAAATCGTGCGGACCGGTGGTAGCGAGCTAGCCCATGAGCTAGAAGCAAAGGGCTATGCCGAATTCACGGAGGCGGCGGCGTGAACGTTTCGGCTCTTCCCTATCAAAAAGATAAAGTCGATCCGGCGGCTTTTGTCGGCGGTCTGAAAGTTGTCGACCGGGAGGGTGACGTGCCGGCTTGGCTAGCCGACGCGCGCCGCCGTGCAGCAGGGCGGTTCATCGCCAGCGGACTGCCTACGCAGAAAGTTGAGGAATGGAAGTTTACGGACCTGCGGGTGCTTTCCCAGCAAAGCTTTGTTCCGGTTCCTGCCGCTGTGTTGTCGGTGCGTGCCGTGTTGGATGTTCTTTCGGTGCGTTTGATTATGGGCCCCCGGCTGGTGTTCGTGGACGGGTGGTTTATGTCGGAAGCCTCTGACGTCAGTGGTTTGCCGGACGGCGTGACCGTCGGGCCGTTGAGTGAGATCATTGGCGATGGATCGGACGTCAATTTGAGCCGCCGCGCCTTTGAAATGGATGAGGCGGACGAACATAGTCCGCTTAGCGATCTCAATACAGCGCTTGCCGGAGAGGGTGCAGTGCTGCGTATCGGCAGAGGCGTCAAATGTTCGCAGCCGATTTCTATCGTCTTTATCGGTGGCGGAATGGAGAACGCGGCGTTCCATCCGCGTAATCTTGTGATCATTGAAGAAGGTGCTTCTGCTGCGTTGATCGAACATCATATTGGCGCTGTTCCGCATGCCTATCTTGCCAATCAGGTCAGCCGTATTGACGTCGGTGCCGGGGCATGTCTAATCCATGCGGTTGTTCAAGATGTTCCGAAACAGGCTTATGACCTGGCAGCCAGCTGGGTGTCGGTGGCGAACAATGCTTTGTATGAAGGTTTCTTTTTGGCTGTCGGTGGGAAACTTTCACGTCAGGAAATTTCTGTGCGTTTGCTTGGGAAGGGGGCTGAGTGCCGGCTGTCTGGTGCTTACTTGTTGCGCGGCGAACAGCATGCAGACATGACGACGTTTATTCACCATGAAGTGCCGCACACGTCCTGTAGCGAGGTCTTTAAGGGCGTCGTCGATGATCGGTCGCGCGGTGTATTTCAGGGGCGTATCGTCGTTTGCAAGGGGGCCGACAAGACCAATGGCCATCAGTCAAGCAAGGCGATCCTGCTGTCGGATGAAGCTACCGTTAATACCAAACCGGAACTGGAAATTTATGCCGATGATGTGAAGTGCAGCCATGGATCGACGATGGGCGAGCTGGATGATGCATCGATTTTCTACATGCGCTCGCGCGGCATTTCCGAGTCGCGGGCGCGGGTATTGCTAATCGAAGCGTTTGTCGATGAAGCCCTTGATGGAATCTCCGTCGAATGCCTTCGTGATGCGGTCCGCGCGCGGTCGTCGGGTTGGTTGCGTGGGGCCAAGTAGATGACGGTCAACGCCGCCGCCCTTACTAAATCCGAACAGATGCCGCCGGCCTTTGATGTCGAGCGCGTGCGCGCCGACTTTCCGATTTTGGAAGAGAATATTCACGGAAATCCCCTGGTCTTTCTAGACAGCGCAGCCTCGGCGCAGAAGCCAAGAGCTGTCCTGAATGCCATGCGCTATCTGTACGAGCACGAATACGCTAACGTACACCGAGGGATTTATTACCTCAGCGAGGTTGCGACCAACCGATTTGAAGCAGCGCGCACCACTGTTGCCCGTTTCCTTAATGCTAAGCATGACCATGAAGTCATCTTCACGCGCAATGCGACTGAAGCGATCAATCTGGTTGCAGCAAGCTGGGGCCGGGCTTTCTTGCAACCTGGCGACGAAATCATTG
>CAUZNJ010000084.1:0-7419 GCA_963580965.1 Alphaproteobacteria bacterium
CCAACGTTTGATGCCCACTTTATATATCCTGAAGAGTTGCGTAATTCTAAGCGGGTAATCGTATTTAGGGATTTTTTGCGGCGCAAGATTCTGGAAGCATGCCTTTAGATTTAGAAGCGTGTTAATGCCATGCAATGATTGCATGGCTGACTTGCTAAATTGAGGGTAGCCCTACCCTGTATTCTTCATTACATAAGCTTTTGTTGGTGGTGCATCGAACAATAAAGGAATTTAGAGATTCAGGCGTTTGTCTGAATACCAGGGCTCGATCCTTCCTCTCCCGGAAATCGTTTCCTACGTCTTTCAGACGTGAAACCTCCCTGTAAAACTTGCCGGACCTTTTTAGGTCCGGCTTTTTTTATGTGTAATACGGTCCATCTATTTAGGGGCGCAGCAAAATGCTACGGGCGATCGTATCGTTAAAGTAGAATGCTGTCTCTCTGGGAATTGGGCTGATGTCACCGCTAGGCTGCGGCGGTTGCATGCCTGGTCCTGCGCCAAAGAAAAGGGGCGTGAAAGCCCTCCCTTGGAATGCCTACCCTCCCGCTGAGAACAAATCAGGTCAGCGCCGCGCAAGCTCGTTGGATGCGTTGGCAGGCGTCCTTCATCACGTTAGTCGCCGTGGCGTACGATATCCGGAAATGGGGCGACATACCAAAGGCCGCGCCATGAACCACGGCCACGCCTTCAGCTTCAAGCAGGTAAGTAGCCACATCCTCATCGCTTGTGATGACTTTGCCTTCTGGTGTGCTCCGCCCGAGCATGCCCGCGCACGATGGATAAACATAGAATGCCCCTTCCGGCGTTGGGCAGGAGAGGCCCTTGGCCTGATTGAGCATAGAGATAGCCAGATCGCGGCGCTCTTTGAAGACGAGCAGGTTGTCAGCGATAAAGTCCTGCGGTCCTTGTAGGGCCGCGGTAGCCGCCGCCTGGGAAATTGATGCGGCGTGCGAAATACTTTGTGATTGGACCATGTTCATGGCCTTGATTAGGGGCAGTGGTCCTGCACCCCACCCAATTCGCCAGCCGGTCATGCAGTACGCTTTCGACACGCCGTTCATAGTTAGGGTGCGGTCATAGAGGCCCGGTTCTACCTGGACCGGCGTGAAGAATTTGAAGTTATCGTAAACTAAGTGCTCGTATATATCGTCGGTGAACAACCAGACCTGCGGGTGGCGCAGGAGGATATCAGTGATCGCCTTGAGGGAATCGTAATCATACGCGGCGCCGGTCGGATTTGATGGTGAGTTAAGCATCAGCCACTTTGTTTTTGGCGTAATTGCGGCTTCGAGGTCTTCTGGCTTCATGCGGAAGCCATTTTCTAAGGTTGTAGGAACGATTATGGGAGTACCATCCAGCAGTTCAACAATGTCTGGATATGACACCCAGTAAGGTGCCGGGATGATGACCTCGTCACCCGGGTTAAGGGACGCCATCATGGCGTTGAAGATGGTGTGTTTGCCGCCGCAGTTGACGGTGACCTGATCTGGCGTATAGCGGAGGTCGTTCTCGCGCTCAAATTTTTCGCAAATCGCTTTGCGCAGTTCAATATTTCCGGCGATGACCGTATATTTGGTCTTACCTTGTGCCATTGCTTGCGACGCGGCGTCCTTGATGTGTTGCGGCGTATCCATGTCGGGTTCGCCAACGCCGAGGCCGATGACATCACGGCCAGCTAGCTTTAGTTCCGTTGCCATCTGGGTAACGGACATGGTTGCGGATGGCTTAATGCGGGAAAGACGGTGGGCGAGGAAGGGCATATTGACGAACCTTTTTCTGAAGGGCTAGCAGCGCTCCTCTACCGCTGGATTCTACGGTGGCATACTCCGTGGAATCATGGTGACAAGCGGGGGCGGTGAATTGCAGCGTGCCGACTATTCGGGTTTGTTTAGTAATGATTATGCGACTTAGGCTAGATATTCTCACAGTGCTATTTGATTGAAATGGAAGCGGTTAAGGCTGAGAAGAAGATTAAGACTGCAACCGCTCAGGTATAATTTACAATCATATCAGAGGCGTGTGTGCACCCGATACGGGCTTTCTGCATCTAGTGTCAATAATTGATGATGCCTTCCCGGGTGTTTTTTGGCTGCTAAATGGGATGGTGGCGGTCCACATCATGATCTCCGGTGCTGGCATGAGAGGGCGTTGGCGTCCTATATATAAGGCATGGTTCATGCCTTCGCCGAACACACTAGTTTCCTGCCAGAGAAGCGGCCGCCTATTGTCGGTAGCAAGCCATTCCGGCTGGTTTCCCCATTCCAGCCAGCAGGCGATCAACCGGAGGCTATTGAGGCACTTATTGAAGGAATCGCTGCGGAAGAGCGCGACCAAGTGCTGCTCGGTGTCACCGGCTCAGGAAAAACTTTTACAATGGCTCACGTCATCGAACGCCTGCAACGCCCGGCGCTGGTGCTGGCGCCGAATAAGACTCTGGCTGCACAGCTTTACGGTGAGATGAGGGATTTCTTCCCAGATAACGCGGTGGAATATTTTGTTTCCTACTACGATTATTATCAGCCGGAAGCCTACGTCCCGCGCACGGACACCTATATTGAGAAAGACGCCTCCATCAACGAACAGATCGACCGTATGCGCCACGCAGCGACACGGTCCCTGCTAGAACGCAACGACGTCATTATTGTCGCCTCTGTATCCTGCATTTATGGCATTGGTGCCGTTGAGACTTATGCTGAAATGGTTATCGAACTAGAAACTGGTAGGAAGATTGACCGTGCCGACTTGCTGAAGCAACTGGTGGGGCTGCAATATAAACGAAACGATAATAACTTTTTCCGTGGCGCCTTCCGCGTACGCGGCGACGTTATAGAGGTCTTCCCATCGCACTTGGAAGACCGTGCCTGGCGAATTTCTCTTTTTGGCGACCAGATCGACGGTATTTGGGAAATCGACCCACTAACCGGCGAGAAGTTGCATGACTTGCAGTTCGTCACGATCTATCCGTCAAGCCACTATGTGACACCGCGCCCGACGCTGATTCAGGCAGCTGCTAAGATTAAGATTGAGCTAAAGGCTCGGGTTGAGGAGCTCAATGCTCAGGGCAAGCTATTGGAAGCACAGCGGTTAAGCGAACGCACGACCTTCGATCTGGAGATGATGGAGACCACCGGCTTCTGCAGCGGCATCGAGAACTATTCCCGTTATCTTACTGGCCGTAATCCGGGGGAAGCGCCGCCGACTCTATTCGAATACCTGCCGGATAACACCCTGCTAATTGTCGATGAAAGCCATGTCACTGTGCCGCAAGTGGGCGGCATGTACAAAGGCGACTTCAATCGGAAGTCGACTCTGGCGAACTTTGGTTTTCGGCTTCCCTCGTGCATCGATAACCGGCCGTTGAAGTTCGAGGAATGGGAGGCGATTCGTCCGCAGACGGTGTTTGTCTCGGCAACGCCGGGCCCGTGGGAGATCGAACGCACAGGCGGCGTGTTTATTGAGCAGGTGGTGCGTCCGACCGGCCTGATCGACCCGCTGTGTGTCGTCCGTCCTGTGGAAAATCAGGTTGACGACCTGATGGCCGAAGTCAAAGCTTGCGCCGCGCTTGGGCAACGCGCTTTGGTCACGACGTTGACAAAGCGCATGGCCGAGGATTTGACGGAGTATCTGCACGAACACGGAGTACGGGTGCGCTACCTTCACTCTGATATCGATACGTTGGAGCGCATCGAGATCATCCGCGATCTACGCCTAGGCGCGTTTGACGTGCTGATTGGCATCAACCTTTTACGCGAAGGTCTGGATATCCCTGAATGCGCCCTAGTCGCTATCCTCGATGCCGATAAAGAAGGCTTTCTGCGCTCAAAAACTAGTCTGGTGCAGACTATAGGCCGAGCGGCGCGAAATATTGATGGCCGGGTGGTTCTTTATGCGGACAAGATGACCGGTTCTTTGGACTATGCCCTCGGCGAAACTAACCGGCGGCGAGAGAGGCAGCAGGCTTACAACGTTGCCAATGGCATCACGCCGGAAAGTGTGCGTAAGGGCATCGGTGATATCATCCAATCGGTTTATGAACAGGACTACATGCAGGTCGATACAGGCGTCAGCGGCGATGCGCATTTGGTCGGCCACAATTTGCGCGGACACATTGCTGTCCTTGAAGAACGGATGCAGTCCGCTGCCGCAGAGTTAGAATTTGAAGAGGCGGCGCGATTACGCGACGAGGTGCGTCGCCTGGAAGCTACCGAACTCGGGCTGGCTAAACCTGGTGTTGCGCCCTCGGCAGTGACTCAGGCGGGGCTCAATCATTACAAGGGTAAAAAATCAAAAAGAAGCCACAAGGGGGGTGCAGGCAGAATTTAATGCCAGAAATAGCTATCCTAGAGTAAAGCCTCCGAATAGGAATTCGTTTCGGCCAACTCTATCTATAGGTACCTGTCCACCTATTGTCCGAGAAGTGCTGGGGTGGCTAGCCACTGGAGCGACCAGCTGCTGTCCTGGTGCCGTTCCAGGCAGGCAACAGAGCTGGTTGGCATTTCCACAACGCCAGCTGATTCGTCCGTCGCTGACAGCAGGGATATCAGGCGACTAACAAAGGGCTGGTGGCTGACAAGCATAACATCTTCTTTCCAGCCGGTGGCGGCCTCGGCGACACCCCTTGGTGAATCATCAGGCCCCAAGCCGCCGGAAGCTTCTTCCACAACGCCGCCACTGTTGACTACTTGGGCCAATAGTGTTGCAGACTCTAGAGCCCGCACACGGCCGGAGTGGATAACCCGAGCCACCTTGCAGTCTGATCGACTAAGGAAAGCTGCCATCCGCTGGACGTCGCGCACGCCCATCTCGGACAAGGGGCGTTCTGCATCCACCGGCCCACCAGCGGCGTCAGCGTGGCGTACAACATAAAGTTTCATGACGTTAGCATACGGTAGGTACCGTCATCGATTCAATGGTACCGCCGCAGCTTTTGCATAAACTGTGTGAATGCACTCGTGGGGGCTTAGCCAGTTTACTAGCCGGGGGTATGGGTGATGGCGATCAAAGCCTCAGCTATTCGGAGCTCGGTGCTTGCCGCCACCTGTTCTGCATCGCTGCGGGCGGCCTCAATTGCTTCTTTGGCATCGGCCAAACGCTGGTCGGTCACTGCTGGATCAAGCTCGTCGACATCTGCGGCTTCCTCGGCCAGGATTGTCAATCGCTCTGGTGTAACCTCAGCGAATCCACTGGCAATGAAGAACCGGGCCGTTACCTTTCCACTCTTGTGAATGTCTATGGCGCCGGGCCGTACCGTGGTTAATAGGGGAGAATGGCTAGGAAGAACACCGATGTCTCCATCGCCGCCCGGGAGAACAACCATATCCGCCTCGTCCGATACCAGAACCCGTGTCGGCGTCACCAGATCGAAGGGCACCTTGTCTGCCATGTTTGTATCCAGTTACTCGTTTCTTAATGGAGCTTATTAGGCCGCTTCAACGGCCATCGTCTTGGCTTTCTCAATGGCTTCCTCGATGGTGCCCACCATATAGAAGGCGGCCTCCGGCAGGTGGTCGTAATCACCGGCGCAGATGCCCTTGAAACCCTTGATCGTATCTTCAAGGGTGACAAAAATGCCCGGTGTGCCGGTAAATATCTCCGCTACATGAAAGGGCTGGCTTAGAAAGCGCTGTAATCTTCGGGCTCGGGAGACGGTGAGCTTGTCCTCTTCGGAAAGCTCATCCATGCCCAGGATGGCAATGATGTCCTGCAGGGACTTATAGGTCTGCAGGATGCGCTGCACTTCGCGTGCCGTTGTGTAATGCTCATCACCTACGATGCGAGGGTCAAGCACGCGCGAAGTCGAATCAAGTGGGTCCACTGCTGGGTAAATACCAAGCTCGGCGATTGATCGATTAAGCGTTGTTGTTGCATCTAGATGGGCGAATGAGGTTGCTGGTGCCGGGTCGGTAAGGTCATCGGCGGGAACATAAATGGCCTGGATCGAGGTGATTGAGCCCTTCTTGGTCGATGTGATGCGCTCCTGCATTTGGCCCATGTCGGTTGCCAGGGTTGGCTGATATCCGACTGCTGAGGGGATGCGGCCGAGCAGGGCTGATACCTCAGAACCCGCTTGCGTGAAGCGGAAAATATTGTCGACGAAGAAAAGTACGTCCTGGCCTTCCTCATCGCGGAAGTACTCGGCCAGTGTTAGGCCGCTCAGGGCGACGCGGGCGCGGGCTCCTGGGGGCTCGTTCATCTGGCCATAAACAAGGGCTGCCTTGGAGCCAGAGCCTTCCAGGTCGATAACGCCTGACTCGATCATCTCGTGATAAAGGTCGTTACCTTCGCGGGTCCGCTCGCCGACGCCGGCAAAAACGGAATAGCCGCCATGGCCCTTGGCAATGTTGTTGATTAATTCCATGATGATAACGGTTTTTCCGACGCCGGCACCGCCAAACAAGCCAACCTTGCCGCCCTTGGAATAGGGCGCTATCAGGTCTATGACCTTGATGCCGGTCGTCAGAATCTCGGTTTCTGTCGACTGGTCAATAAATGCGGGTGCTGCGCGATGAATGGCCCAACGTTGTTTGGTCTCGCAGGGGCCGCGTTCATCGACCGGTTCGCCAATGACATTGAGGATCCGTCCCAGCGTTTCGGGACCGACCGGCATGGTGATGGCCTCTCCAGTGTCGGTGACCTCTTGGCCGCGGACCAGACCTTCGGTCGTATCCATGGCAATGGTGCGAACCATTGATTCCCCGAGGTGCTGGGCAACCTCTAGAACCAATCGGTTCCCGTTGTTGTCGCATTGCAGGGCGTTGAGGATTGACGGTAGGTCCCCATCGAAATGCACGTCAACGACAGCACCCGTCACCTGGCTAATGGTTCCGACGTTGTTCTTCGGCATGCTTAGGCTCCTTTGACCTCGGCGGTCGTGTTCTTCCGGGGGCGTTAAACGGCTTCCGCGCCGGATATGATTTCAATTAGTTCCTTGGTGATCGCGGCTTGCCGCGTCCGGTTATATGTCATCGTCAGGCGATCGATCATCTCACCGGCGTTGCGTGTTGCATTGTCCATGGCGGTCATTCGTGCGCCTTGCTCGGAAGCAAAGCTTTCCAGCAAGGCCCGGAACATTTGTACGGACAAATTACGGGGCAGCAAATCGGCAAGCATTTCTTCTTCCGAAGGCTCCATCTCATAGGTTGCCTTAGTTCCCTCTTCCGCCGAAGTCGGCTCATCGGAAACTTCTGGCACCGGGAAAGGGATAATCTGCTGTTCGGTCACTACCTGGCTGATCACCGACTTGAATTGGTTGTAAATGATCGAACAGACATCGAATTCTCCGGCTTCCGCCATCTCGGTGATGCGCAACGCGATATCCCGGGCGGACTCGAAGGCTACACCGGTTCGGGCTAAGCCTTCAACGGTATCGACGATTAATTCCTGGTATTGGCGGCGCAGCGGGTCACGCGCCTTGCGGCC
>CAUZNJ010000085.1:0-7416 GCA_963580965.1 Alphaproteobacteria bacterium
TCCACCTGATTCTTTAGAAGAATTAGATGGAATCGATGCACTTCCGGAAGGGTTGGCAGAAGAACTTCGGGGTCTCGGCCTTATATAGTCGCGGGAATTAAAAGTTTCCACCATCACTGAAGGTCGGATCAAAATCATTGATAGCGTATTTTGCGTTATTTAGCCTCAAAAGGGCTAGAAAATGCTTGCCGCAAAGACATCTAATTGAGGCAGTTTTGGTTCGGTGGGGACGTATGATGTTGGGAGCTGTTAACTGCCCCTAGTAAACAAGGCGACCGCGAAACGCCTCCAGCCAAGAGAGGCGCGATTTCATTTCACTGATATCCTGATCAAGCCATTCGCTTAGGAATCCTTCATCATCCGCGGCAGTCTCCTTCAGGTCCACGAGACGATCAATTTCCTCCTCACAGACATCAATCAATAGATCGGCTTGATGTCTACGATTGGCTGCATCTAGAAAATGCATAAAGCGGAATTTGAGTGCAACGATCAACTTGTTTAGCTCTGATGCACCACTACGCATTTCAGCGGTTAATAGGTTGTGCAGTTCATCCCGACCCTTGTCGGTAATTGACAAGGAAGCATCGTCACCTATCCCCTTGCCTTCGACAGGCTTGACTAGACCTTCGTATTTCAGGAGCTCGATTGAAGGGGTTAGTAGGTCCAGAGATGGCCCAAGGATACGGCTTATGAAGTGACGAACGGAGGTTGCCAGAACGCTATAGCGCATAGACTCAATACCCAGAGTACCGAGTGCGCACAGCCGGATTGCTTCTTTCGGTGTCAGGGTGTTGTCAGAATACATTTTGCTAACTTTCTGATGAATTTTTTTTATCATGAATCATGGGTTATTGCGGGCCGTTGATAATTAAACTCTCTAAGCTCACGCTTCCAAGCCAAGCCGCCTCCAAACAGCTTTCAACGATTTGATTAGGTGTTCCATATCTTGATCGCTGTGCATGGGGGTTGGTGTAAAGCGCAGCCGCTCGGTTCCCCGCTCAACGGTCGGAAAATTAATTGGCTGAACATATATATCGAAATCTGAGATCAACATGTCGCTAGCCTGTTTGCATAGCCGAGCGTCGCCAACCAACAGCGGCACGATATGGCTAGGAGACGGCATTACAGGAAGCTCCGCTGCAGCCATGCGGCGCTTCAATGATGCTGCCCGTTCCTGGTGGCGTTCGCGCAACTCATTGTGTTCCTTGAGGTAGCGCACACTGGCTGCGGCACCCGCCGCAACTGATGGCGGCAATGACGTCGAAAAGATGAACCCGCTCCCGTTGGAGCGAACGAAATCGCACATTGCAGCAGACCCAGCGATGTAACCACCGACCACGCCAAAAGCCTTCGCCAACGTCCCTTGGATAATGGATATGCGACCGGAGATCCCGTCTCGTTCAGCAACGCCCCCGCCGCGCCGGCCATACATGCCTACTGCATGGACCTCATCGAGGAAGGTCATGGCACCGTGCTTATCGGCCACGTCACATATCTCTCCGATAGGGGCGATGTCTCCATCCATCGAATAGATGGATTCAAAGGCGATGATCTTGGCCCGGCCTGGGTCTAGATCGGATAGCAAGCTGTCGAGATGTTCGGGATCATTATGGCGGAATATCCGCTTGTCGGCCCGTGAATGGCGAATTCCCTCAATCATTGAGTTATGATTCTTGGCGTCCGATAAAATTACGCAGTTAGGAAGAAAGGCTCCCAGGGTTGCCAATGCTGTGACATTTGCAATCCAGCCAGAAGCAAGCAGAAGAGCAGCTTCGCGGCCATGCAAATCGGCAAGCTCCGCCTCCAGCAACACGTGATAGTGGTTGGTGCCGGAAATGTTGCGTGTACCGCCGGCCCCTGCACCGCACCGGTTGATGGCCTCGTGCATGGCCTCCAGGACATTGGAATTTTGTCCCATGCCAAGATAATCATTTGAGCACCAGACCGTGATCTCGCGAACCTCGTTGTCCAGATGGACAGTTGCACGAGGAAAATTTCCAGCTTGACGTTCTAGGTCGGCAAATATGCGATAGCGGCCCTCATCTTTAAGTGAGGCAATCTGATCGGCGAAGAAGCCTTCGTAATTCATTCCACCTTCCCTAATTTGCGCCTAGTCGTATCTCGGTTCTTCCCGCGAGGATACGCAAAAAAAACGTTGAGACTGGTAGGGTCATTCACGCCGCAGAAATAGTCTACCCGCGAATAGTTTATCAAAGTTGGTTGCGTACGTCATATCACGCCAACAATCTTGATTTTTGTGGCCTTGACGCTGACAATTGTTTGATAGTGGGGCCTTAAAGGCAAAAAATTATGCAGTACTATTGGTGCTCGGTTCGATTGGTATTTTTAAGGTTTTTCACTACCGTTCGGACTTCCTCTGAACGCTCTTTGTCGGCGATAAGCACCGCGTCCGGTGTGACGACGACGATAGTATTCTTGATGCCGAGTAGGGTAACCAGCATATCATTTGTCCGGACATAACTATCCGCTACATCGTTGGCCATTACGTTGCCGATGAGAACGTTTCCGTGTTCGTCCTTATCAGAGATCCGCCATAATGCAGACCAGGAACCTACATCGCTCCACCCCATGTCTACATGTATGACCGCAGCTGACTTAGTATGTTCCATCACCGCATAATCAATGGAGATGGACTTGCAATTTTTAAAGGCTGTCTCATCAAGGCGAAAAAAATCAAGATCTTGGTGGCCATCATCGATTGCACGACGGCACGCCGCAATCGTGTCGGGGTGTTTTTTTTCTAACTCTTCAATAAATCGTTTTGCCTTGAATAGAAATATGCCGCTGTTCCAGGCATAGGTATCATCGTCTACATATCGCTGCGCGGTCTTTAGGTCCGGTTTCTCGACGAATTTATCAATATGATAACAACCCGGTGAACTGTCCCAACATTCACCGCGGCAGATGTATCCATAGCCGGTTTCTGGCCCTATTGGCTTGATGCCAAATGTGACCAGGGCGTCGTCTTCAGCGCAAAGAAGCGCCGCTTCCACGGCGGTATGTAGGGCGTCGGTATCTCGGATAACGTGATCTGAGGGCAAGATCATCATGACCGCACCGGGATCTTCATCAATCAGAAGCAGTGCGGCCACGGCTGCTGCTGGTGCCGTATTGCGCCCAACAGGTTCAAGCACAATAACCTGCGGGGCCACGTCCTCTGAACGGGCTTGTTCCGCGACAATAAAGCGATGCTCCATATTGCAGATGATCATTGGTGCGCCAAACGACGCGCCCTTAACCCGAAGCGCTGTATCGAGAAACATACTTTTATCTGAGAATAGCGGTAAAAACTGCTTTGGATAGAGCGCCCGTGATAATGGCCACAGGCGCGATCCTGACCCGCCAGAAAGAATAACCGGATGGATTAGTGCCTTCTTGGCGGCATGCTTTGCCATTAAATACCTCGTGGTTGGGAGACTGGGGCCGATTAGACTTCCATGCGCCAATTATCTGCAAAGGGTAGGGCTGGGAGATATCAGCTCTACTCGCTTACCTGGATCACTTTCAAAAGAACATCTGCTGGCCCGGAGACGCGCCCCTATTTCCCATGCTATGCAACGTACCAGCACCATTATACTTTAGGAAAGCACCATGCCTGAAAGCCAATCTGACACCCACCATACCGACGCGCCGACGGATAGTGAGACAATCCGTGCATTGCTCAACCGTCGTTCCATTCGTAAATACACCGATGAGCCGTTGGCTGAGAAAACGGTTGAAGCGATCCTGCGGGCTGCTTTCCGCTCCCCCACATCATCAAATATCCAATCCTACAGCATCATCATCGTCCGCGAGCAGGACACTAAGGATAGATTATGTGAACTAACCAACGGCCAGACGCATGTTGCTGCCACGTCGGTATTTCTCGCCTTCTGCGCTGACTTATCCCGCATTGCCCATGCCGTCCAGAAAGAGGGATTTTCCATGGACGATAACAACCTCGAACTTGGCTTGGTCGCAAGCATCGATGTCGCCCTGGTTGGCATGTCTGCCTACATCGCCGCTGAATCTCTTGGTATCCAGGGACTGATGATCGGCGCAGTCCGCAACAAGCCCGAAGAGGTGGCCCAACTCCTGGGGCTTCCGCCGCAGGTCTATTGCGTCTTCGGCATGTGCCTTGGCTGGCCGGCCGAGGCCCCCCCGCAGAAGCCACGCATGGCTTATGAGAACATAGTTCACTACGAACGTTATGAAGCAGGTGGCGCTGGCCATGCTGTTACCGATTATGACAAGAAACTAGCTAATCACTATCGCTCTATGGGAAAAATTACCACTGACGATTCATGGTCACACGATATCGGTATCAAGCTCGGAAACCGCCCGCGCGATACCTTGCGTCAGGTTCTTAAGGGCCGCGGAATTGATTGGACGTAGTCGCAAGATTTCCTCACTAACTGAAAGCTAAGGCTCACGTATATCGTGATGACCAAGATGGGAAATCTCTCTCCTGTACAGGGAATGGGAGTATTAGCGGACATTGTTGTGATACAATGTTCGAGGTGAGATGTGCATCATGAGAGAGCTTAGGCAGGCTAATACCCAATGGCGAAACCATCCTTGCGTGGGTCCGAGCCGCCGGTTAGGACGCCAGTTTTCCAATTAATGTGGATTGCCTGCCCCCCCCCGATGGGCTTGTCGGGCACCACCCGCTTATGGCCCATGGCAACGAGGCGTTGTACCACGTCCTCAGGAACCCCACTCTCGATTTCCACAGTGTCTTCTAATGTAGCAAAAACGCGCGGTAGGTCGATGGCTTCCTGAATGTCCATTCCGTGTTCCAGCATGTTCGATAGGAACCACGCATGTCCGGCCGCCTGATAGGCGCCACCCATGACGCCAAACGGCATAACCGTCCGTTCGCCTTCAACCGCCATGGCAGGGATGATGGTATGCATGGGGCGCTTTCCTGGAGCAATGGTATTTGGGTGATTGGCATCGATATTAAATCCCATGCCCCGGTTATGTAGCATGACCCCTGATTTAGGTCCGCATAGGCCAGAGCCGAAACTGGAGAACAGGGAATTGATGAAGCTTACAGCGTTGCGATCTTTATCCACCACGCATAGGTAGACAGTATCCGCATGTTCAGGCATATCCGCTTCGGGAAGGTTATTCTGTCGGTGCGATGTATCAATTCCGGCTGCCAGCCGCATGGCTCGTTCCTTGCTAAGAATTAAGTCAAAGGGTATCTCAGCTTGGCTTGGGTCTGCGACGTGGCGGTCACGGTCGCGGTAGGCGATGCGTGTTGCTTCCAGGAACCGATGCAGGCGTTCGACGGATAGTGGCCCATGGTCGGCCATATCTAGCGCCGAGAGAATATTCATCAACTCAAGTGCAATGATTCCCTGACCGTTTGGCGGGCATTCAATGATGCGATGGCCTAGGTATTCACCGCTGATTGGCGTCACGTACTCCCCCTGGGCCGTGGCGAAGTCTTCCAAGGTATGCAGCCCACCAATGCTGTTTAGATGGCTAACAATATCCTCCGCCACCCAGCCCGAGTAGAACGCATCTCGGCCATTCTCGGCGATATGTTGTAATGTTTTGGCCAACTCCGTCTGGTGGTGGACATCACCTTCCATCGGGGCCTTTCCGCCCGGCAACATGATGCGTCTGGCTGTCGGGTCGGCGTAAAGAATTCCGGTAGCCATATCGAAATCAACAGATACGCGTGACGAAATTGCATAACCGTCACGGGCATAGGCAATGGCTGGCGCCAATACTGTACCCAAGCTCATTGTGCCATGATCGGCAAGCAGACGTGTCCAAGCATCCACCGCGCCTGGTACTGTTACAGCGTGGGGCGTCTGGCGCTCTATCTTCTTAATACCTTGGTTGACGTACCAGTCGGTGGTTGCCGACATGGGAGCTCGGCCAGAGCCGTTGTAGGCAATAATCTCGTCACTGCCGCCCTTGGAGATCAGGGCAAAACAATCGCCACCGATACCCGTCGAACCTGGCTCGACCACACATTGCACGGCGCAGGCGGCGATGGCTGCATCGATAGCATTGCCGCCTGCCTTCAGGATGTCGATAGCGGTAACGCTTGCCTGGGCTTGGGATGTTGCGGCCATGCCTGTAAGCGCACGAGTAGGGGAGCGCCCGGGAAGTTCAAGATTGCGCATTGTCCAGGTTACTCCAGAAATTTGAAATTGGTTGGCAGCCAAGTGTTTCAAAGGCGATGATGCTGTGTGTCTCTATCTTCTGTCTAGGGGTGGTAATATTGGGTGCTGAAAAATTGTCATATTACTTGCGCTCCGCACCTAATACACCACCTACAAATGTAATGTTGTGACAACCACGTAGTTTGTCTAGCGTCGCGTCCGCGCACCTATCATAGGAGTGCTTCGTAAAAGAGGGGGCTCAAGAGTGATAGTAAAATTAGTTAGCCCAGTTTTCTCTAGTTTGATTTTGAACAACTACATTGTCCTCCGTTTTATACGCTCTTCCAGTACAGAGGGTTATGCTCCATGAGTGGGCTATGATGTACAGAACTTTCCACTTAGGAGCCCGCGCGCCTGTGCGGTCATCATTTGTTGAGTGACGGTGCTGCTCACATAAACGGTTAGTTAAGGTGTTTGATGACGATTCTTGAAATCTAACATCTCGATAGGGGTATAAAAGGGAATGACTAATAGTCGCGATTTAAAAGTTGCCATTGGTGGATTTGGCGCCATCGGCAAGAACTTGGCGATGGCTCTCGATGATGGTGTTGAAGGTCTTTCCCTGGTTGCCGTTTCCGCCCGTGACAAGGAAAAGGCGCATAAAAAGCTTAACATTTTTTCCTCCCCCGTACGGGTCGTGGATTTACCTAACCTTGCTGAATTAGCTGATATAGTCGTCGAATGTTGTCCGGCTGCGCATTTTGCCGAAGTAGCAAAACCCGCAGTTGAATTGGGCCGAATTTTCGTTCCATCCTCGGTAGGCGCCCTTCTTGATTACATGTACCTTGTCGACAGGGCGCGGGAAACTGGCGCCCGCATCATCGCGCCGACAGGCGCACTACTCGGACTTGATGCCGTGCGCGCGGCCGCCGAAGGAAACATCCACGAAATTCGTATAATCACAAACAAGCCTCCCGGCGGCCTTGCCGGTGCTCCTTACATTGTCGCCAATGGTATCGACCTTGATGCCATCGCAGTGCCGACATTGATTTTCTCTGGAACTGCACGCCAGGCGATCAAAGGATTCCCTGCCAATGTCAATGTTGCGGTCGCCCTCAGTCTTGCTGGTGTCGGCCCGGACAAAACGATGGTAGAAATCTGGGCTAACCCGACGGTGACGCGTAACATTCACCGAATTGTTTGTGAATCAGATAGTGCCAATTTTGAAATGAAGATCGAGAATATACCATCCCCGGAAAATCCACGCACCGGGCTTATCACCGGACTTAGT
>CAUZNJ010000086.1:0-7413 GCA_963580965.1 Alphaproteobacteria bacterium
AGAATTTATATTATGCGTTTAGCTGTTTTTTTCCCGAGGGGAAAATTCTTATGTCATTAAATGCATTTAAGCTAATGTCTCGCTCATAGAGATATTTTATGCTTCAATAATATCCTATGCGTAGTTTGAAGCTATAATAAAAGGGCGGATAGAAACCTTTGTGTTGAAAACCAGTTACGCAGTGATGTCAGGAAACAAATTTCTTTGGGAGAGATTAGATATGCAACGACATTTAATAACACCTTCACGGTTACTATTTGCGTCAGCGGGGCTTGCCCTGTCGGGCGTGTTGGCTTTCGCCAACCCTGCTGCAGCGCAGAAAAACAAAGAAGTCACTATCGTTCTAATAGAAGAATTAGCTGATGCAGATGTATGCAACATGTCACGTTCGACGGTTGGCCGTATTGTTCGTCACAATATTGGCGAAACTCTGACGGAGATCAACCGCAAGACAGGCAAACTAGATCCTAAGCTAGCCAAGTCTTGGGAGCGCCTGAATGATAGTACTTGGCGGTTTCATCTAGTTGAAAATGCAACATTTCATGATGGCGAAAAATTCAACGCCGAAGCTGTTGTAAAGGGTTTAAACCGTACTTTCCATAATCCCAAGTTATTCTGTGCGAATAAAGCCAAGTCGCGCATGCCCACCGTCAAGGGAAAAGTTGTCGATGAATTTACTGTCGATATCTCCTTGGATAAGCCCGCGCCAATTTTGCCGGTACGTATGAATATCATCGGCATCGCTTCGCCAAATGCTGATCAAGAAAAGATGGAAAATGTTACTGTCGGCACTGGCCCTTACATGATGACTAATCGCAAAGCCGGTACCTCTATTACATTGGAACTGGATCCTAACTACTGGGGCAAGAAGCCAGAAGTCACGAAAGCAACCTTCGTCTACCGTAGTGAATCTTCGGTGCGGGCGGCTATGGTCCAAATCGGCGAGGCGGACTTGGCGCCAAATATCGCCGTTCAGGACGCAATAAATTCGAAGACGGATTTTGCCTTCCTGAATTCGGAGACTACCCGTCTGCGGATTGAGATGAATGAGGCGCCGTTGAACGATGCACGTGTTCGTGAGGCTCTTCACTATGCTCTTGATCGGGATGCGCTGCAGGGTAGCGTATTCTCTAAGGATGCACTGCATGCGACACATCTCTTTGAGCCGGCCATTCAGGGATATAATAAGGCGATCAAAAATCGTCCTTACGATCAGGCAAAAGCAAGGGCGTTGATTGCTGCTGCAAAAAAGGATGGTGTCCCGGTTGATAAAGAGATTGCGATTATTTGCCGCCTCAACCAATGGCCTGGTGCCCAGGAAGGCATGCAAGCCATTTTGGCAATGTATCAGGATGTTGGTCTGAATATGAAACTGCGTTGCCTCGAACAGGCCCAGCATTCGGACATGAATACTAAGCCGTTCGATTCGAACCGTGGTCCGATCTTGTTCCAAGACCAGCATGATAATGCTAACAGTGATCCGGCATTCTCCGCTGGTACTAAGTATGGTTGTGACGGTGTACAGTCAACTCTGTGTGACAAGGACTTTGATGCCATGTCGGCGGCCGCCTCGAATCTTTCTCCAGGATCCGAGCGTATTGCTGCTTGGGAGAAGGCTTTTACTTACTTGTACACGGATGTTTTTGCTGACGTTACCTTGTTCCACATGGTCGGCTATACACGTGTCGGTTCGCGGATCTCATTCATTCCGTCAATCGAGACAAACACGTCGGTAACGCTGGCGAATATCAGCTTTAACTAAGCTCGACGTTAAGGTTAAAGACTTGTGCGGGGCGCGCTTAGGTGCGCTCCGTTTTTTTCTTAAAATTTAGAAAATATAAATTTTGGTCGGATGTTTCAGGAATAGAAAAGTAGCAAGAATCAATTTCTAAAAACACCGCCGTTTTGTACTTTAGTCGCTATGGTGGACTTGACACTATAATCAACTGCTGTCGGTTTAGCCTCCTTTCCATGGGTCTCATTCGATGACTTCCGCCGCCGGATTTGGACACATGCTCGCAGCCCTACGAGAGCGTGATTACCGCGTTTACACCCTGGGCAACATGGCCAACCAAATGTGTATGTGGACCCTACGCATGACATCAGGTTGGCTGGCTTGGAAGCTTACTGGGTCAGCGACTTGGCTTGGTTTAGTGGGTTTTGCGGATCTGGCACCAGCCCTAATCATCGGCCCACTTTCGGGCGCAGTGGTTGACCGGGTTGATAGACTGACAATTTTACGTATAGCACAGATGATCTTTGCCGCTCTGACTATCCTGCTTTTCATCTTAGTGCAGGGTGGGTGGATTACCATTGAGCTGCTATTCGGTGTACTGCTCCTAGCCGGTGTATTTTTATCAATTGCTCAGCCAGCACGGACCTCATTAATCCCTAGTTTGGTTCAGTCGCAAAGCCTGCATGCTGCTATTTCTATCAATTCCCTAGTCTCCAATGGTGGCCGTTTGATTGGCCCGGCGCTCGGCGGTTTTATCATTGTTCACTGGGGTATAGGCATCGCCTTCGGCTATTGTGCCGTCTCTGCGGTAGTGTTCGCCACCACGCTATGGGCTGTGCGTGGGCGACCTATTGATTACAAGTCTAAACAAAAGCGCAGTATCGTTACCGACATCATTGAAGGTGCTAGCTATGCCGCGCATCATCGGGGCATAGGTCCGTTGATGGTGGCGATGACTGTTACCGCCCTGTTAGGCCGTTCCTTCTCCACCCTGTTCCCGGCGTTCGTCGCGGCGGTATTTGACCGTGGCGCTGATGGGCTCGCTATATTAGTCGCTACCCAGGGTGCCGGAGCCTTAATTGGTGGCTTTTATCTGGGCCGGCGCCCGAGTGTTGCCGGTCTTACACGGGTTTTCTTTATTAATGTGGCGGTTATGGGCTGTGGCCTCATCGCCTTTGGGGTTAGTAATGTATTTTCTTTTGCGGTGGTGGTGGTTGCCGGCATGGGAACTTGCCACTTGATCAATAGTGCCGGGGCGCAAACCCTGGTGCAGAATGCTGTTGATGAAAATAAACGCGGCCGTATCTCTGGCCTTTATGGCTTCATTCAGCGGGGGGGGCAGGCGGTGGGCGCGCTTGCTCTGGGTATTTCCGGTGACCTCATTGGCCTGCGGAGCACGGTCATTGCGGCAGGCTTTCTATGCCTAGTATTCTGGTTATGGGCTCTGCCCCGTTCAAGGGAAATGGAGAAGTCGTTGGAAAACTGAAGGCTTTACTCGATCTTTCATACGACTGAACGTTGACGGGCTTCTACCGTTCTCGCCTTCTTGAGTCCTGAGTACCGAGAGATCGGTTTAGCCGATGGTGTGCCCTTAATACAATTTACTACTGCGGCCGTTCCCCCAAAATAGTTGCGTGATACATCAGCCGGTGTTGGTTCCAATCGTAGTTGTATACTGCTCGGTGCAGGGAAGCTCTATTGTCCCACATGAAGATGTCGCCGAGCCTCCACTTATGGGTATAGATGAATTCCGGTTGAATCACCTTATCGAGGATGTTGTGAAGTAGGTCTTGGGATGCCTCCGGGTCCATACCGGCGATGTATTCGACCCGGGGCGGCGAGAAATATAGGCTTTTTTCGGCGGCCCCTTCGATGGTGCGCACCAGTGGGTGGAAATTAGGCACTTGATCTCCCTGGGCCATAATAGCGAGGTTGTTCTTGCCGACATCCGTGCGCGAGCTACTGCTTGCCCGTACATGAGCAGTCTTCATCGGCTCCAACTTACGGCGCGTTTCCTCGGGCAGGGATTGATATCCGGCCCGCATGTTCACAACTTCGGTTTCGCCACCATTATCAGGAATTTCAACGGCGTAGAGCAGGACGAACTTTGGAGGCTGCTCGCGGAAAGAACCATCTGTGTGCCAATGGCCGGAACCCTTCATGCGGTTCCCTTCGATATCGGTATCGAAATTGGAATACCGCTTGATGCCCGGCATACCGGGGAAAGAATATCGTGGGTGATCCTGATCCATGACCTCGCCAAAAATGCTGGCGGCACTTTCGAATTCCTCAGGCGTCAGATGCTGATCGCGGATGACCATACACACATTATCGAGAACCGCCTGATTGAGCAGGTGGGCTTCTTCTGTGTTGATATCGCGCAGATCGACGCCGGTGGCCTCGGCGCCAATGTGCGGTGAAAGTTTGCGAATATGTAAGGTTGCTGGCGTTTTCGTCACCGTGTTTGTTGTCATGACGTCATCCTTTAGTCCATGCCCGGGGATAAGATGGTTGCAGCGGGCACGATGGGTTTGGATAGGCACTAAAATGTTAATCCGCCGCCTCAGGTTCTCCTAGATTTATATGGATGGGTTGGATCCGGCCATGCAGAATAAAATGAGGTTCCAAGCAGGGGTATTCGCAATTAAATAGGCGAGTCCAATTGATCTTTGATGGGGTTTCTAACGTTTTTTGGCCCAAATTTGAGGAAAATTACAATGACCAACGTCTCTACAGTCGACGTACACGTGTCTGTGCTGCCTAATAGGGTCTGGTTCTGGTGATGCACCGGCAGTAACCTCATTGCTAATACTAACATTGCCGTCTTGGATGGGATGAGTACGGGACGCTACTAGAAATCTGACGTTGCATAAGAGGGAAAGTTTGATGCTTGCCACTCGTGGAAGAATATTAATCCGCAATGCCCGAATTCTTAATGTCGATATTCCCGGAGGCAGATTGCCCGCCGCCGATGTTTTGATTGATAACGGTGCTATCATCAAAATTGGCGATATTGGGCCCAGCGTCGAGGCATCGTGCGATCGTGTTGTTGATGCGACCAATAAGCTGTTAGCACCGGGAATCATCAACGCCCATACCCACTCGCCATCGAGCGTCATGGCCGGCGTTGGCGATGACCAAAGCCACCCCGTATTTATGTGGATGACGCAGGCCTTTACCTCTAACCGGACGCCCGAAGAAATTTATCTCTGTGCCATGCTTAACTGCATCCAGATGCTTCTGTCTGGCACGACTGCGGCCATCGACCATTTTCCAGGCCAGAAATTTGGCCCAGAGGAACTGGATGCGGTGCTGCGTGCGTCGCACGATTCTGGCATGCGTATAGCTCTGGGCATGCGCTTTTTTGATGCTGCCTTTGATGACATATTTCCGCGTGGCGGTGCTATCCCTGATGACCTTAAGGCAGATATTCAGCGTGTCGGCCCTCTCAAACCTCAGCCCTTGGAAGGCCTGCTGGAGCTTATGGAGGGTGGAATCGAACGCTGGAACGGTAAGGACGGCCGCATCTCAGTATTCCCGGCGCCGAGCAATCCGGAACGCTGCACCGACGCGGCATTAATGGTTTGTGCCGAACTAGCGGAAAAGCATGACGTCGGCATTCACACCCATCTTCTAGAGGCTAAGGTCCAGGCCGACCTTGCGCAGGAAAAATACGGCTGCACTATGGTCGAGCACTTGACCCGGCTTGGCATTTTCTCCCACCGTTGGTCATGTGCTCACAGCACCTGGGTCACCGATGGCGATATTGACCTAATGGCTGAGGCCGGGGCTGTGGCGATCCATAATCCTGAGAGTAATTTTAAGCTCGGCTCTGGGCTGGCACCGGTGCCAAGGATGCTGAAACAGGGCGTTACGGTAGCCCTGGGTACAGACGGATCGAGCGCCAACGACAATCTTCTTATGCATGAGGCCATGCGCTTTGCAGCTGTCATCAACCGTCCCAGTCAGGCCAAAAGATCTGATTGGATTAGCAGCCGCGACGTTTGGCGGATGGCGACGGTGGGCGGAGCCAAGGCCATGTTAAAAGGCGATTCCATTGGCGACATCGCAGTCGGAAAACGCGCCGACTTAGTGCTTTACCGGCTAGATGCGAGCTGGTGGAGGCCGGTCAACGATGCGGTCTCGCAGATGGTCTTCGCCGAGACCGGCGGTTCTGTTGACATGGTCATGGTCGATGGAAGAATCGTCGTCGAAGGCGGCCGCATCACCGCGTTTGATGCCGACGCGATACTCGACCAAATTGAACCGATGATGCATAACGTGCGTGAGCGTAACAAAGATATCTTTAGCGTTGCTGAACGCATGAGCGCGCTTTTTGCATAAAGGATAAGATTTAGCCTTCGGCGTTTCTGACATGCGATGTAGTTTTGAATTTTATTATTCCCATGGCTATTAATTCAGTGCCGAGTAATTTTAATGGTTTCTGGTTATGCCTCGGTTCATGTTCTTGTAGTTGCTGAGTGGTGTGTACATTATTTGAGATTTATCCATCGGTAAGCACTACGGGCATCGATTACTAATTTTATTGATGATGCCCATTCTTCTAGACCTCTATTTCAAAGGCTCTGATGAATGACAGACATAGGGGAAACTCATGAATTCAAATAATGTATCGACCGTAGATTTGGTGAAGGACGACTTACGCGGAGCTCCAAAGAAAGAGGCTTTTCACCAAAAGTGTGAAGCGAACATGTTCCCGTTCTCCTTTAAGCGGCCCGAGGGGATAGATATTCCCCAAAAGGCAATCGTAAAAATAAAGCAAAACGATAATGAAAGCGTAAACGTCCAAATTCTCAACGATGGTGGTGACAACAATCTTCATTATCACCCCAACACAGACACTGTGTGGTTTGTCCTGCAGGGCCAAATTCGATTCTATGGCCCAGGAGACAAGGTGATCGGCGAATACGGTGTCCATGAAGGCATTGTCATGCCGTTAGGCGCACGCTACTGGTTTGAAAAATTAGGAGAGGAAGAGGCTCATTTGCTCCAGGTTGCTATTTTTCCGAAGGGCCAAGCCAACAACAAACGTATTGATGTTTCAGGTAAACTGAAACATCAGGGAACGAATATGCACATCGATGGCGCGACCGGAGTCGTCATCAAGCGTTAAACATCGGTCGTGCAAATATTAACGGGCGGGACGATCTTTCCTTTTTCCTGCAGACTATTGCCACAGTATTATTGATATAACTAGCCTAACGGGCCGCCTTTCAGGGCGTCTTTTTTTTGTTCATATAGGGCCACCTGAGCTCAGTGGGCCCTCTTAGCCCGCTCCGAGTCTTCCAATATGTTTAGCGCATGCGAAGAAAATAAAAGTAGGCCTTTTTAGTGCTTTGCTGAATGTAGATGGTCAGGGAGACGACCGTGAATTTAGTAGCGATATTGTTAAAGGTGCCGGATATAAGTGGAATTAACTCCAAATTTATAGCGATATGCATTGTCTGATGAGCGGGTCAGCATAAGTCTATATTTGACGCACCCATGAAAGGGCGTTGGCGATCAGGTTCAGTTGGGTATCTATATAGCGATACTCGGATATGCTACACAGGGTAGGATAAAACGCGCGCGACAACAGCCTTCTGTATTGTAAGACTCGAAATTCCATTTCCAATAATTTTGGATGATCTAGGAGAAATTCGTCGATGGCCCTGACC
>CAUZNJ010000087.1:0-7410 GCA_963580965.1 Alphaproteobacteria bacterium
TGCCGCCGCAGTACTCGTTGATAAGTTCTCGGACCGTAATGCCGGCGGGGGCGAGTTTAACGCCCGGGTTTTTGACCCGTCCCGAAACGGAGTAACTATGTAGCCGCCGGCCTTTACCACCTCGGTTTGCGAACCATTCGACGCCATGTTCGATTATATCGCGCAGCCAGTAGAGGGTCTCAACATTTTGCACCAGGGTCGGGCGGCCGAAGATACCGATCTCGGCAACATAGGGTGGGCGATGACGGGGTAGGCCGCGCTTTCCTTCGATGCTTTCGATCATCGATGATTCCTCGCCGCAGATGTAGGCACCGGCGCCACGTCGAAGGGTGATTTTTGTCCGTATGTTGAACTTAGCCGCCTCGATTTTGGCGATTTCCGTTATCAGCACGTTGCGCAAAGCTGGGTATTCGTCGCGCAGATAGATAAAAACTTCCTCGGCTTCAACCACCCAGGCGGCAATTAACATGCCTTCAAGCATGCGGTGCGGGTCCCGTTCGAGATAAACACGGTCTTTAAACGTGCCAGGTTCACCCTCGTCAGCGTTAACCGCCATCAGACGGGGGCCAGGATAGCCACGCACGAAACCCCACTTACGGCCGGTTGGGAACCCAGCGCCACCCAACCCCCGCAAGCCGGCGCTGGACACTGCCTCGATCAAGTCCTGGGGGGAGCGCTTGCCAGCCAAGCAGGATTCAAGAAGGCTATAGCCGCCATCTGCTCGGTAGGCATCGAATGCGCGATAGATTGGCATTTCTGGCTCAAAATTTCCAGCGCTGACGGCAGCGGAAATCTTGTCCGCATTGGCGTGAACGACATGTCGATGGCCAATTTCGGCGACTGGGGCCGTGTCGCATCGGCCCATGCAGGGGGCGCGGACAACCCGCACTTCGCGGCCTAGGCGTTGCGGCAGATCGGCTAGTAGGTGGGCGGCTCCCATCATCTCACAGGTCAAGCTGTCGCAGACACGGATGGTCAGAGAGGGCAAGGGCGCTGCGCCTTCCTTTACTACATCGAAATGAGCATAGAACGTGGCGACCTCATAGACCTCGGCCATCGACAACGACATTTCCTCGGCCATCGCCGCCAGATGCGCCGCGGAAATCTGGTTATAGGCGTCCTGAATGAGATGCAGATGCTCAATCAGAAGGTCGCCGCGGCGAGGTTTGTCACCTAACAGGGCCCGCACCTGTTCGAGGGCCTCCATATCAACCTGGCGCCCTTTCGGCTTTGCGCCCCGGCGGCGGCGGCCCGGAGGCTGGGTATTGAGTGGGGTCGCTGTCTTTTCGGACATCGAGCGGCTTCTCCTGGTCACTAAAATGCTAGAGCTCAGAGGTGAGACTAAGTGCATTATTGTACAGGTTTAGGAAACTGTATTCTCGCAAAATGGCAGTCTTTGCGCAACGACCGAAACCATGGAATCTGTGGCAAATTTTGATCTCGACGCAACACCCCTCCCGGGGGCGCCGGTATTGAGCGAATCGCTACCTTTGCCCTATTCTCCAAGCGGCAAGAAGATGCTGAAGTGCAAGAGGGAAGGGGGCCGGGAGATTGAAGGTAGATTTACTTATCGCGCAATTGCTCTGTTCTCGGCTCTGCCACGACCTTCTCGGCCCGGCCGGGGCGGTCGGAGTCGGAGTTGATATGCTAACCGAAGGCGCCGATGAACGAATCGACGCGCTCGGATTGCTTGGCCGCAGCGCCCATCAGGTCATTGGAAAGCTGGCATTTTACCGCGTAGCGTTTGGTCTTGGCGGATTGCGCGAAACGGACAGCCCCGAGAATCAGGCCCGTTTACTTATTTCTAGCTTGATCAACTCCGGCAACGTTAGGCTCGACTGGCCGGAGGCTGAAGCGATATCTGATTTGTCGGCGGACGCCTGCAAGCTCTTGCTCAACATGGCTCTGCTCGCGCATTCTGCCCTTATCCGTGGTGGCGACCTTGGTATCCGTATTGTCGATATCGACGGGGGTGTCGGCCTTGCGGCCTTGGCCATAGGCGACCGTGCTCGGCTACGCGATGAGATCAGGGTGGCGGCTCAAGAATCATTGGAGAGCTATGAACTAACCCCTCATACCGTTCAAGCTGCCCTAACCCGCTTACTTGCCGAGGATATGAACGCTGAATTGGAAGTAACAGATACCGGCCAGGGCGAGGTGCGGATTGCCGCTTTGATTGTATAATGCCTGGGGGGAAGTAACGCCGCCTCCGTTGCAAGTTCTACATAAGTAGTATTATGTGTGGAAACGAGGCAGCAGTCGTTATTTGCTGCTTTGCTACCGGAAGACAATTCGGACGCCCCAACGATGCAATTGGCATTTGTGCGGCCGCAATTGTGATTTCACTACCAGGGAGGAGCGTCCATGAACGTCGTGGTCAAGCAATCGGTTATGAAGATCAACAAGCTGACCCCCAATCTTGGTGCCGAGGTAACCGGCATCGACCTTACCAAGCCTGTCGATGAGTCAACGCGCCAGCAGCTGAGCGACGCCTTGCACGAGCACATCATGCTGTGCTTCCGCGGCCAGAATTTTACTCCAGAGCAGTATATGGGTGCTGGCTCGTTGTTTGGTGATTTGATCCTTCAGGATCAGCCTGAGCTATATGGTTTGGAGGGCTATCCTTACATCCGCAGGATCGATAGCGAGCAAAAAGATTTTTCGGGCAAGAAGGCGACTTATTCCCCCGAATGGCACACCGATCACACTCATTATGAAGCGCCACCCAAATATACGATGATGTATCCGATCAACTTGCCATCAGCGGGTGGGGGTACGTCGTTCTGCAATACCCGTTTCGGGTTTGAACGGTTGCCGGACGACATGAAGGACAAGATCGACGGTATGCGCACTATCAACGTACTGGCTGGCAGCGCCGCGCGCGACGCGCGCTCCACCAATACGCAGGGCATGGACCGGGGTAACGAACTTCGGGCCGAGCAGCCGTTGGTTCGTAAGAACCCGGACCATAACAACAGCAAGGCCATCTATTTCCACCCAAAAAAAACCGAAAATGTTATCGGCATGACGCCGGAGGCGACGCAGGATTTACTTTACGAGTTAATGGAAAGCATTGTGCAGGAAGACAACAGTTATACGCATAGCTGGCAGTCAGGCGATTTTGTTATTTGGGACAACCGCTCATCCTTGCACAAAGCTAATCTCGATTTTGACCATAGCCAGCACCGCTTGCTTTATCGCATGTGCGTCAAGGGTGAAAAATCGATTTGACTATCGGTAAATATGGTAATGGAAAGGGGCGGGTCATTGACCCGCCCCTTTCCATTACAGCCCTTTTCTTTGTCCCGCTGAGGCTTGCGTCAAGCTCTGACCTTATCGCGGGCCGCCGTTTCTTAATGTTCTGGATCGCGCATTACATAGCCGCGCCCCCAAACTGTCTGAATGTAGTGCTCGCCGTTCGTCGCGGTGGAAAGTTTCTTGCGTAACTTGCAGATGAAGACGTCGATGATTTTCAGTTCCGGTTCATCCATGCCGCCGTAAAGATGGTTAAGGAACATTTCCTTGGTTAGCGTCGTGCCCTTGCGCAACGATAGTAGCTCGAGAATTCCGTACTCCTTGCCCGTTAGGTGGACGGACCGGCCTTCGGCTTCGACGGTTTGTTCATCAACATTTACCGATAGCTTTCCTGTATTAATGATCGATTGGGCGTGGCCCTTAGAACGGCGGACAATCGCCTGAATCCGTGCCATTAACTCAGCCTTGTTGAACGGTTTGGTGAGGTAATCGTCGGCGCCGCTGCCAAGGCCCTTTACCTTGCGTTCGGATTCCACGAGACCGGAGAGAATAAGCACGGGCGTTTCCACGCGGGCGGATCGCAAACGTCGCAAAACTTCCAGTCCATCCATGTCTGGAAGCATCAGGTCGAGAATGATGATGTCATAGTCATAGAGTTTAGCAATTTCGAGACCGTCTTCACCAAGCTCGGTGGAGTCAACCACCATGCTCGCCGACTTCAGCATCGCTTCAATGCTTTTGGCTGTTGAAGTATCGTCCTCGACCAGCAGAACACGCATTATATTGGGCTCCACCGTGCTCTCGTTAATATAAATTAACACTAGTTAACAAAGCCGGCATATTCAACGATTGAGATAAACTTAACATGTCATCTGAGGTATAGGGTCGTGCTAAGTCCATCTAGTCCGGTGCGTGCGAGCCGCTAGGTGCCAGCTACGAGTATGATCTTTCCTATTAACAACACTTTCAATGCAATCAACATATAGCCGCTTTTCCACTTTTATTGTCGGAAAATTAGTAATCTTCGCTTGTTGATCTCAAGCCGGCGAGCGTGGTGCGGCGATGTATATTGGCGACCACTACCTTGTCGCTGGCCTCGCCCGCTGCAGGGTGACCTGCAGGATTGTGGGATTCTGTAACGGTGTAGAAAAGTGGACCTTCGTCGCTTTGAAGCTGCCGGACGGCTCCCTTTTACACATACGTTCCTTGAGAAAAAATATATTTTCACTTTAGGGCGCGGGCAGGGTTCCTGACTAAGTTGCTGTGACTAGGGTGCTGGTGCAGATTTTCCCCGGGTATTAAGTTGCTGCAAACACCAGTACGCGGTCGTGGTCGACGGCGATCCAAACGAGGTCCCCAGTCGTCATGCTTGGGGCTAGTGGTACACGTGCTTCTATCTCGGTGGCGAATTCTGTCCCCTCGGCAATGCGCAGGCGAACCCGGCTTGTGCGTCCGATAAGCCGGGCCGACAGCAGTCGCGCAGGAATGGCGTCCTGCCGATTCTCAGGATTTTTGAGAACTTTAATGCCTTCGTGACGGATTAGTACCTGTGCAGTGGTTCCCTCATCAAGATTCCGTGCTGCGAATGTGCCGACGGGCGTGGATACGCAAGCTGAACGGACGCAGCTGTTGAGCCGGTTGACTGGGCCGAATAATGCGGCGACGAAGGCGTTAACGGGATGCAGGTAGAGGGAGGCTGGCGCGCCACGTTGGACGATGCGGCCTTGATCCATGACAAAGATGTTGTCCGCCATCGACATGGCCTCTTCGGGATCGTGGGTGACCATGACCGAAGCAACGCCGCTGTCCTTAAGGATGTCGGAAGTTTCGCCCCGTACCTGTGCGCGCAAGGTGACGTCCAAACTGGAAAAAGGTTCGTCCAGGAGCATCAGTCGAGGTTTAGGCGCTAGCGCACGCAACAGGGCTACGCGCTGTTGCTGCCCGCCCGACAGTGTGTGGGGGTAGCGGCTGGCATAACCGGCGAGGCCAACCCTTCTCAGTGCTTGGTCGACCCAATCGGCCCGGCTGTCGTGATAGCCGGCGATGCCAAAAGTGACGTTACGACGTACGGTTAGGTGGGGGAATAGGGCGAAGTCTTGGAACATCAAACCAACGCCGCGGTTTTCGGCTGGTTTGTCGATATCCTGGATTGCGTCGGCCATGACGTCGCCACCGATGGTGATCCGTCCTTTTTGGATAGGTTCAAGACCGGCGATGACCCGCAGTAGCGTTGTCTTGCCACAACCCGAGGGGCCGAGGAGGCAGGCCAATTCGCCTGGCGCCACGGCGAGCGAGACGTCGCACAGCACCGGTATGTTCCCATAGGCATGGAAAATGCCTGTCATATCAAGCTGGGTCATCGGGCGGCCACCTCGACCGAGCCGACAACCGGTGCGACATTGGCTTTCAGGCGGGCCCCAAGTGTTCGGCTGAGCAGAATGACCGGCAGAATGCCGGCAATGACTATGGCAAGGGCGCCAGGAGCACTTTCTTCTAGCCGTTCGTCCATGGCGTACTGATGGACAAATGTTGCAAGTGTCTCAAAATTGAAGGGCCGAAGGATCATCGTCATCGGCAGTTCCTTCATGCAGTCAACGAAGACCAATAGACCTGCCGTCAGAAGGCTGGCCCGTAGTAATGGTAGGTGTACCCGCAATAATAGCCGGCCCGGCCCGGCGCCCAGGGTCCGTGCCGCACCATCCATATTAGGGGTTATACGGGCTAGCCCTGCCTCCATGGCACCGTAAGATAATGCCAAAAAGCGAACAACATAGCCGATGACAACGACCATCACCGTGCCACTGATCAATAGGCCTGTGGGAATACCAAACAGGCTTTGGGACCAGGCATCTATAGTATTATCCAGTAACGCTGTCGGCAGAATCACGCCAATGGCGAGGACGGCGCCGGGAACTGCATATCCCAGACTGGCTACGCGCGTGGCTAGAAGGACAATCCGCCCACCGTGCAGACGCGTGCCATAGGCAAGGAACGTT
Organism: Alphaproteobacteria bacterium; assembly: GCA_963580965.1. Classification (GTDB taxonomy): domain Bacteria; phylum Pseudomonadota; class Alphaproteobacteria; order Rhodospirillales; family CAMCUA01; genus CAMCUA01. The sequence continues at coordinate 6,252 of CAUZNJ010000087.1, forward strand.
CCGACCATGACGGCTACCAATGCGGCTAAACCGGACAGCATTAAGCTGTTGCCTGCGTAGATGCTGAACTCGGGTTGCAGCGCCACTTGATAGTGGCGCAGTGCATAGGTAACCAGTAGGCCAGCGGGAATTAGAAAACCGCCTACAATGGGAACAACACAGGCGACAAAGGCTGCGGCGCGCCATTTTGGAGTGAGTGTCTGGCTGCTTGCCATGCCTTCGTACTCGGCCTTCTGATAAGAGTGATAATAACGTCGCCCGCGCCGGGCCGCGCGCTCAACGATCACCAGGGCCAACACGAAAATAAGAAGAACGGATGCCATCTGAGCAGCGCCGCTGGCGCTACCCATGTTTAGCCAGACATCGAAAATCCCGGTCGTGAATGTGGGTACGGCAAAAAAATCAACCGTGCCGAAGTCGTTTAGGGCCTCCATCATGCATAGGCTGATGCCGACGACGATGGACGGCCGTGCCATGGGTAGTGAAACCTTGCAGAATGTTCGCCATGGCCCGTGGCCTAGGCTGCGGCTAACCTCGACGACGCCGGCGGCCTGATCGAGAAACGCGGCCCGCGCTAGCAAATAGACATATGGGTACAGAACTAGGGTCATGACGGTGATGGCCCCACCTAGTGACCGAATATCGGGAAACCAATAGTCGCTGTGCAGTTTCCAGCCGTATAGATGGCGCAATAATCCCTGGATTGGGCCGGCGAATTCGAGGATATCGGTATATACGTAGGCGACAACATAGGCGGGCATGGCTAGCGGCAGTAAAAGTGCCCATTCTAGAATTTGCCGTCCCGGCAACCGGTACACGGTGATTAGCCAGGCCGTCCCTGTTCCGACGATGAATGTGCCAATGCCGACACCGGTCATTAGAAGCAGCGTTGTTCGTACGTATTGCGGCAGTACCGTCGCTGAAAGATGATCCCAGACCCCATCGGTCGGGGCCATCGCCATACCGAGAACTGCGGCAATTGGGACAAATGCCAGGACGGCGACAATGAGAACTGCCGCTGTCCACGCGTTAAAGCGGAAGCGTATTGATCGTTTTGAGAGCTGTATTTGCACGGTTGTCACAGGTGCCATGCCTTCCGCTCAACGTCACGAGCCGGATTAATGTTGTGAATTATTTTCATTTTTGTCGTTGAAAAATC
>CAUZNJ010000088.1:0-7378 GCA_963580965.1 Alphaproteobacteria bacterium
GTGCGGCGCGATGATGCAACCTGAAGTAAAGCAGAGCTATACTTTAACCAAGCGCCTTCTTTCTATAAGAAGAATGCGCAAACAGCCCCACTGCAAACCCGATTTTGGCTTGCGGACGGGTAGTCAAGACAAAGTGATGGAAACGTGCGCATGAATGGGTCAACTCGTCAGACGGACACGGAAAGCCTGGAACGCCTGACAACTGTTATTCAGTCGGCACGTCAAGTCGGCGCGGACGCAGCCGACGCCGTATTGATCGAAAGCCAGTCCCTGTCTCAGGCTCAACGACTGGGCAAGACCGAATCTCTTGAACGCTCGGAAAGTCTAGACCTGGGCCTGCGCGTTTTTGTCGGCCGCCGCCAGGCCGTGGTGTCTTCTTCCGACCTATCCCGGGAGGGGTTGGCTGAACTAGTCACGCGCGCCGTTTCCATGGCCCGCAATGTACCCGAGGATCCTTTCTGCGGCCTAGCGCCCGAGGCGCTTCTAGCAACTGATATTCCGGAACTGGACATTTATGATGCGTCTGAACCGACACCAGAAACCCTGATCAACTGGGCAGCGGCGGCCGAGGATGCCGCCCGCGCGGTGGTCGGCGTAACCAATTCAGAAGGCGCAGAGGCAGGCTGGGGCCGCAGCGGCGTGACGCTAGTGACCAGCACCGGCTTTGCCCAAGCCTACGCGACTAGCCACGTCAGCATCAGCGCCAGCGTGATTGCCGGCGAAGGCACAGCGATGGAGCGGGACTACGATTATACCGCCTCCGTTTTTGTCGATAACCTGCTCGATCCGGCAGACGTCGGGCGCAACGCTGGTGAAAAAGCGGTACGCCGGCTTAACCCAAGACGGGCACGATCAGCCCAAGTACCTGTGATTTACGATCCCCGGGTATCGGGCGGCCTGCTCGGTCACCTCTCGAGTGCCATCAACGGCGCCGCCGTCGCCCGCGGCACGTCCTTTCTAAAGGACAAGATGGGCCAACGCCTTTTTCCTGAAAGCGTCACTATCGTTGATGACGCTCTCCGCAAACGTGGCCTGCGCTCCAAGCCATTTGATGCCGAGGGCGTGGCCACTCGCCGACGCGAAATCGTTTCTGGTGGTATCCTGACAGGATGGATTCTCGATATGCGTTCAGCCCGCCAGTTGGAATTAAAGACAACGGGCAATGCAGCGCGTTCAACCGCCTCGCCGCCATCACCATCATCGACTAACCTGTACATGGAGGCGGGCGCCATCAGCCCAGAGGAGCTGATCAGCAGTGTCGATGATGGCTTTTACGTTAACGAATTGATCGGCTTCGGCGTCAACGGCGTCACCGGCGACTACAGTCGAGGCGCGGCCGGGTTCTGGATTGAGAAAGGCGAGATTGCCTATCCAGTCTCTGAGTTGACAATCGCCGGCAACCTCAATGACATGTTTGCCCATATGACTGCCGCCAATGACCTTGTCCTGCGGTACGGAACCGACGCACCAACCATCCGGATTGACGGCATGACCATCGCCGGACAGTAGCATGAGCTTGACATTGCAGGGATTAGAGCCCCTCAGAATATTGGTTGAGCGGGCGGCGCGTGTTAATCTCGCAGCACGAAGCTGGAGCTCCAATTGAAAGAGGACGGCACGTATTTGACGGGCTACAGCAAGGGAAAAGACGGGGCACCCGACACCCACCTGGCTTCTCACAAACTGGTGGGACGGCTTCTGCGTCACAGCGTTCGCGCCTATGCAGGTTGGCTGGTTCTAGCTCTGGTTTGCATGGCCATCATGGCGGGCGCAACAGCGCTCACTGCGTGGCTCATGGAACCGGTCGTCAACGAGGTCTTCATTGCCCGCAATACCGGCAGCCTATGGCTAATAGCCGGCGCCGTTGTCGCCACCTTCCTGACAAAAGGTTTGGCTAACTATGGCCAGTCGGCAATCATGGCATTCGTCGGACTGCGCATCATCGCTGACAACCAGAAAAGGCTGTTCGTTCATCTGCTGCGCCTAGACTTGGCATTTTTTCAAGGTCGGCCATCTGGGCGGCTGGTCTCGCGGTTCCTCAACGATATAAATCAAATGCGCGTCGCCGTATCGAACGCGCTCACAGGAGTTGGTAAGGATTGTTTATCCCTGGTCGGTCTTGTTGCGGTGATGTTCGTCCAAGACTGGCAGCTTGCGGCAATTGCATTCCTGGTGTTCCCGGTAGCCGTCATACCGATCGTGCGGCTGGGCAAGCGCATGCGCAAGGTCACCGCCAACACCCAGGAAGAATTGGGCCTGTTCACGACGCTATTGAACCAAGCCATTCAGGGCATCCGTCTGGTCAAGGCCTATTCAATGGCGGAGTACGAACAGAATAGAGTCGGCGCGGTGGTCGAACGATTGTTCCACCTGACCTTCCGTTCGGCACGCATCCGCGCGCTTTCGAGCCCCATCATGGAGCTTCTCGGCGGGGTCGCAGTCGCAGTCGTCATCGTCTATGGCGGCTACCGAGTGATCGGCGACGAGACGGATGCGGGTTCATTTTTCTCGTTCATCACGGCCTTGTTGATGGCCTATGAGCCGATGAAACGACTGGCCAACCTCAACGCCAGCCTACAAGAAGGCCTAGCAGGAGCCGAACGACTATTCGACCTTCTCGATACCGAACCAGCCATCCGCCAGCGCCCAGACGCCCGTGACCTGACCGTGCGCGACGGCGCCGTGCGATTGGAAAATGTCACATTCGCCTATGGCAGCGACAGCGGAGCTGCCCTACGTGATGTCAGCTTAGAGGCGGCGGCCGGGAGAACAACCGCTTTAGTTGGCCCATCAGGCGCTGGAAAGACAACTGTGCTAAACCTCATCGGGCGCTTCCATGACGTCGATGCAGGCCAGGTAACTATAGACACCATGGATGTCCGTAATGCCACATTCGAATCGCTTTATGGTTCCATCGCACTGGTTAGTCAGGAAATCACCCTGTTCGACGACTCGGTGCGTGCCAACATCGCCTATGGCCGCACCGGCGCTTCAGAGGCCGACATCATTGCCGCCGCCAAGGGCGCCGCTGCCCACGACTTCATTATTGCCTTACCGAATGGCTATGACACCATGGTCGGCGAGCAGGGCGTCAAGCTTTCTGGCGGCCAGCGTCAGCGGCTATCAATTGCCAGGGCAATGCTAAAAAATGCGCCAATCCTGTTGCTCGATGAGGCAACCTCCGCGCTGGATACGGAATCGGAACGGGAAGTCCAAGCGGCACTAGCAGACCTCATGCGGGGCAGGACAACACTGGTCATCGCCCATCGACTGTCAACCATCGTCGGGGCCGACACTATTTATGTGCTGGAGGCAGGACAGGTTGTTGAATTCGGGAGCCACACGCACCTGATGGAACGTGGCGGTACCTATGCCCGGCTGTACGCTTTACAATTTTCCGGCGAGCCCGCGAACGGCCTCCCCCCGGCCCAGGGATAGGCACGCCATCGTAGCGCTAAGCCTTAAGCGGATCGGCAGGAACGAAACCGTGCGCAGCCTATTGTGCTGGGTTGCAGCCCAGTACATCCGAATGTGTCGCTATACCAGCCGTTGGCGGGTGGTTAATGGCGATATCCCTAAGCAGTATTGGGATGCGGATGACCCCTTTATTATGTGTTTCTGGCACGGACGCCTGATGATGATGCCATACGCCTGGGATTATCGTCGCACCATCCATACGCTGACGTCGGATCATCCTGACGGCCGCCTGATTGCCGGGGCGACTGCGCATTTTGGTCTAAAAACCGTAATCGGATCCGCGACGCGCGGCGGTGCAGGGGCGCTACGTCAAATGATAGGGCTGATTCGCAACGGGAGCTCTGTGGGAATTACCCCAGATGGCCCGCAAGGGCCACGCATGCGCGCTAAGCCTGGTGCGGTGGCGCTGGCGCGGCTTGCCAGCGTGACGATCGTGCCGGTAACCTACGCGATCAGCACCCGCCACCTGCTAAATAGCTGGGACCGGTTCGTAATTCCTCTACCCTTTGGCAGCGGCGTTATCGTTTGGGGCGCGCCGCTTCACGTGGCCGCCGACGCCGACTCAGATGCCATAGAAGCCGCGCGCCAAGAACTTGAGAATAACCTTAACGCTATCACCGCTGAGGCAGACCGTTTATGTGGGCAGGCACCTGTCGAGCCAGAACTAGAACCAGATCCCCTTGAGGCAGCACAATGATGATGCCCCTCTACCGGGGAACGACAAACCTCGCTGGGCCGCTGATACGTCTTTATCTGGCGCGCCGGTTGCGACGTGGCAAGGAAGATTCAGCTCGATTCAGCGAAAGGCTTGGCATACCCAGTTCAGTGCGGCCCGAGGGACCACTGATCTGGATACATGGCGCCAGTGTCGGCGAGGCGATTTCAGCACTACCACTAATCGCTGAGATACGCACCAAACGTCCAGATACCGAGGTGCTTCTAACCACCGGTACCGTAACCTCGGCGACGTTGATTGCCGACCGCCTACCGCCCGGTTGCCGGCACCAATATGTGCCGGTTGATAGGGCTGCCTATGTTAAGCGGTTCCTTGATCATTGGCGGCCGCATCTCGCGATATGGCTGGAATCTGAATTCTGGCCCAACCTGATGACCTCAACGCGGGCCCGGGCCATTCCCATGGTTTTGATCAATGGGCGGGTTTCAGGAAATTCATTACGTAGATGGGGTCGCATGCCGGGATTGGCCCGCGACCTTATCGGTTGTTTTGATCTGTGCCTGGGTCAGACCGAGGCTGATGCAAAACGGTTAGCACGACTTGGGGCATCAGATGCGCAATGCATCGGCAACCTCAAGTTCGCTGCACCACAGCTGCCCACCGATCCAATACAATTGGCGACAATCAAAGCCATGTTTGGCGATCGACCGCGCTGGCTGGCGGCCAGCACACATCCGGGCGAGGAAGCAATGGCTGGGCGCGTTCACCGTGCCTTAGAAGCACAGTTTCCCGGATTGCTAAGCATTATCGTACCACGTCACCCAGATCGCGGCGGTGCTATCGCTGAAACCTTGACGCGGGATGGGTTGCGCGTGGGGCGACGCGCTTGCGGCGAAATCTTATCCGACGCGACACAGGTCTATATCGCCGATACGATGGGTGAACTCGGGACCCTATTCAGCACGGTTGAGATCGTATTCGTTGGTAAATCCTTGGTCCCGCTGGGCGGCCAGAATCCTCTCGAACCGGCGCGGCTAGATTGTGCAGTGTTATTCGGTCCCCATATGGGCAACTTCACCGACATGGCCAACCGCATGGTAGCCGCCGGCGGCGCCGAAACAACCGCCGACGAGGCGGGGCTGGCCCGGGCATTAACCCGTCTGCTGACGGATGGTGACGAACGTGGGAAGCAGGCGGCGGCGGCACGTGCCTTTGCCGATGGCGAAGCCCAGGTTTTGGGGGAAATCATGGCCGCGCTAATGCCACACTTGGAAAACCTAGTACCCGCGGTGAATGGCCATGCGCGCGCCTAATTTCTGGGGGCCGGCATGCGAACGCAGCGTGGCAGATTTACTGGCTCCCACTGGTTGGCTGTATGGCCTCGGCACCCGTTTGCGGCTGGCGACGATGATATCATGGCGGGCGCCCGTACCTATTATTTGCATCGGCAACCTGACAGCCGGAGGTAGCGGGAAGACGCCGCTGGCCATGGAAATAACCCGCCGACTCCCTGCGCGAGGCGACAACCCACATCTACTGACACGCGGTTATGGCGGCAATAAGGCCGGCCCGCTACTGGTAAACCCCGCCGTCCACGACACCCATACAATCGGCGACGAAGCCCTGCTACTGGCAGCCATTGCGCCAACTTGGGTATCACGGCATCGCGCATCCGGCGCAGCTGCTGCCGTAGCCGCCGGTGCCAGCGTCATCGTCATGGATGACGGGTTACAAAACCCTGACCTGGTCAAAGATCTTTCCATCGTCGTCGTAGACGGCACCTATGGCTTTGGCAACGAACGCCTAATCCCAGCGGGACCGCTACGCGAATCCGTCACTACCGGATTAGCGCGGGCCGATGCAGTGGTAGTCATCGGCGACGATAGCGCCGGCGTTATCGCAACAGTGGCGCAGCAGCGGGGCAGCGCTTTCCCAATTCTCGTTGCCACCGTGCATCCGCAAGCCGAGGCGGCGGCGGCGCTGTCCAAGCAGCGCGTTGTCGCCTTCGCCGGCATAGCCCGACCCGAACGCTTTTTCGCCACACTGGAATCCATCGGTTGTTCTATTATCGACCGCTTTGCCTTCGCTGACCATCATGCGTACAAAGACGCGGAGCTTTCGGCGATCGCGGAGCGGGCTGGCGATGACACGCTGATAGTAACCACCGCAAAGGATGCCGCGCGTCTGCAGCCAGCCTGGCGCGCGAGGGTCAACGTGTTACCCATCCAAGTACGCTTTGCCGACGAAAGTGCCCTGGAGATACTGCTTTCCAGTGCCCTGGAGAACCGTTAGTGGCCCGCCTCCGTCCCATGGAGTTTATTCGCCGAAACCTCTTCCACCCCCTGGAGGCGGCGATCGCCTTCGTGGCCTATGGAGTATTCACGGTCCTGCCATTAAACACAGCTTCGGCGCTCGGCGGCTGGCTGGCCAAAACCATTGGTCCACACCTCGGTGTATCGCGACGAGCCGTGAAAAATCTTAGGCGGGTGTACCCCGAAATGGCGGATGGCGAAATTGCCCGCATCATCCACGGCATGTGGAGCAACCTGGGCCGGGTCATCGGCGAGCACCCACACCTGAACGAATATCGCTTCGTCGCGGGAGGCAATATCGAATTAGTCGGTGCTGAGTACATCGATAGCGTACGAGAAGCCGGCGCCCCGGGGATATTTTTATCAGCACATTTGGCCAACTGGGAATTGATGCCGTTGGCGGCAGCAGAGCGCGGCATCCCGGTCGACGTTGTCTATCGGGCGGCAAATAATCGCATGGTCGATTGGCTATATCGCCACGGGCGCGCCACGGTCGCCGGCGCCCAGATCCCCAAGGGACCAAGCGGAGCGCGGCTAGTGCTGCAGTCGCTGCGCGACGGCCGCAGCTTGGGCATGGTCGTGGACCAGAAAATGAACGACGGCATACCGGTGCCCTTCTTCGGGCTGACAGCAATGACGGCGCCGGCAGCAGCCGACCTGGCGTTGAGATTTGGCTGTCCGCTGTTGCTTGCCCGGATGGAACGGCTGGAGGGCCCACGCATGCGCCTGACCGTACTGCCCCCGATATGGCCAGAGGCCACTGATAACCGCCAGGCCGATATTATTGAGTTGATGACCCGTATCAACTCCCAGTTCGAGTCCTGGATCCGAGAACGTCCAGAACAATGGCTATGGCTGCACAACCGTTGGCCAGAGCCTGACGATGACCCGCCGCCGCCTTGACTGGTTTTTT
>CAUZNJ010000089.1:0-7283 GCA_963580965.1 Alphaproteobacteria bacterium
CGCGAGGCTCACGTGTCTATTCTAGCGGCAGCAAAAAGTTATGCGCCGAATGCGGAGATCACAGGCGTCCTTATTCAAGAAATGGTCAGCGGCGGTACCGAGGTCATCGTAGGTGTATCTGTCGACCCGCAACTTGGCCCGACGCTGTTATTTGGCAGCGGGGGCGTCATGGTTGAGGTCTATGGTGACGTTGCTCTGCGCAATTGCCCGATCACGGCCGTGGAAGCCCGCGACATGCTATCGGAGGTTAAGGGTACGCGCCTACTGGAGGGCTTCCGAGGGCAGCCGGCTGGTGACATTGATGCGCTGGTCCAAGTCCTAGTTAATGTATCGCATATGGCGTCAAACCTCGACGGCCAAATAGCAGAGCTTGATATCAATCCGTTGATAGTTCTTCCGGCGGGGCAGGGGGTTAAGGCGGTCGATGCACTTGTGGTCTTCAAGGACGAATCAGCCATTGCCGAATGCTGATTGGTCAATAGGATGTCGGCTACGAGGCTTTGAAGGTATCCCATTATGACCCCGGCCCGCATTATTGTCGGTATCTCCGGAGCATCCGGCGCGATCTATGGCATACGTGCCTTGGAAATGTTGCTCGGGTGCGAAGGCGTAGAAAGCCATCTTGTCCTGTCCCAGGCGGCTGGCCGGACCATTGCCGAGGAAACCGATTGGGTTCCGGCGGACGTTAAGGCGCTTGCCGACGTCGTCCATGACAATCGGGATATTGGTTCTTCTATCGCCAGCGGCTCGTTTATTACTGCCGGTATGCTAGTGGCCCCGTGTTCCATCAAGTCATTGTCCGGCATCGTTCATGGGTATGCCGAAAATTTGTTGGTGAGGGCTGCCGATGTCTGCCTAAAGGAACGCCGGCCACTGGTTCTTATGGTGCGAGAAACGCCGCTGCACCCAGGTCATTTGGAATTAGCGTCCAAGGCGGCTGCATACGGCGCGGTGGTGATGCCGCCGGTACCAGCCTTCTATCATCGGCCAAAAACGGTTGATGACATTGTTAACCAGTCAGTGGGGAGGGCCTTGGACATGCTTGGCTTGCACACGGAATTCGTGCAGCGCTGGAAAGACGAAAACCGGGCATAGGCCTTTGGCGTTAGCCCGCTATCGGCAGCGTATCGATGCGATAGGTGTGGCTGATTTCCCGCCCCATGGCAGGGTCTGTAAGTTCTGTCTCGAAAACCTCACCTGGTTCGATTCCGCCATGTACTGCCATGGTGCCGCAGAACATAACGCTGCCCGGGGCGAGACCGTCGGCGCGCCCCGCATAACGGGTGATGAGATCCTCGGGGCGTAGCATCACCGACGTTTTTCCCTCCTGATACAGCCGGCGCTGGCCACCAATAACGGCATGGGAGCGTAGTTGTAGGTCGTCCCAGTGAGCAGCAACGTCGTCAAAGCGCCACAGGGTCTTCGAAATGACTTTGGGGCAGAGCTGTTTGGCGATTGTGATGCCGGCAGTTTCCGCTTCCCGGTCGGTGTGATCAGAGCCGACGCCGACCCAAAGTCCATCATCGAGGGACACCAGAACCGGCTCCACTTCGCCACTTGATCCTTTGCCGGAAACTTCAATGGCGTTGTCATTAGTCAGTAAGGAAGCACTGACACGATAGAAAATTGGTGTTGTAGCGGGCCGAGGCACGCCTATTGCCGCCAGCTCTTCGATATGGGCATTCATGGCTACCTTGTTGCGTCCAGTCCAGCCTGCAATGACGAGGTGGCCTATATGAACCCGGCGTTCGCTAATTCCGCTATCGTCGGCGCATTGAAAGACAATATCCGCACCCGCCATATTCATAACCTTTCCTGCGATCAGGTAACTACGCCTTTCCTAGCATCGAGCTAACTATCGAGGCGCCGTTTTTAGATAGACAATTTACAAAGTTAATTTTTAAAGCTAAATATTAATGAACGCAATTCCAATGGTGGACATGCCCGCGTGGACAGGTGGCGAATGGCCAATGCGGTTATAAATTGGCGGAATAGGAAGGTTGTGGTCGCCGATAGGAGTGTGTCTGGTGATGCAGACGCCGCCCTCGAGGGGGCTGAAAATGTTCCGCTGCTTACGGTTTCTCGCCCGGCGCTAATATCTAACCGTACGGATAGGGATTTCCGCCAGCTTGTTCATCGATTGCTAGCATTTTCTGCCAGGCTTGAGACAATTCGGTCGGGCTTCGGTAATATGATTGGCCTATCCGGCATTCAATATTCTGCCCTTATCGCCATCGCCCACCTGTCGCGGGACCAGGACGTCGGCATCAAAGAAATAGCCGATCATTTGGCTCTCAGCGGTTCTTTCGTCACGCTGGTCATCGGCCAACTTACCACGCTCAGCCTTATCGCTAAGGCAACTAACCCGGACGATCGCCGCCGTGTCTGTTTGACAGTAACGGAAAAGGGCAGTGGGTTACTGTCTGAGTTGGCGCCAACCCAGGGTCAAGTTAACGATTTGTTATTCGCGCCCTTGGAAGGCGACGACCTTCATTCAATGAACGCAATGTTTACCGAACTGGTTAGCAGTGGTGATTCTGCCGTTCGTCTAGTGTCGTACCTGGCGGCGCCAGGGACTACCGAGCGGTCGCGCCGGCAAAATGGTGTAGCATGAGCGGCGATCTCGATACGACAGCCTATCGCACGGCCTTGGGCCTGTTTGCTACCGGTGTGGTCGTCGTTACTGCTACGACAAACGTAGGTACGCCAGTTGGGATGACGATGAATTCCTTCAATTCAGTGTCCCTCGATCCACCTCTAGTGCTTTTCAGTATTGACCAAAGCGCCCTTAGCCTGGATGCATTCCGCTCGGCTCAAGGTTACGCGATCAACGTTTTGGGCGGAGACCAGGAAGAATTGTGCCTTCGCTTTGCCAAGCCGCAAGCTGATAAGTGGAAAAATATCGTTACCCGCCCCGGCGAGGGCGGAGCGCCGCTGATTGAGGATGCCATCGCCTATTTCGAATGTGTGCCGTGGGCCACGTATGACGGTGGTGATCACGTGATATTTGTTTGCCGCGTCATTCGCTTCAACCAGGGTCGGGATGATGGGGCGCTGGTTTGCTTTAACGGGCGCTTCCAAGCGCTGTCGCGCGATACCTAGTGAGGTCAATCATGATTAAGAACGGTGAACAGCATCGAGAATCCCTTCGTGATGGCAGGCAAATCTATCTCAAGGGTGCAGTTGTTGACGACGTGACCACCCATCGTGCATTTCGCCGCTCGGTAGATTCGGTCTGCCGGCTCTATGATTTTCAGAGCGATCCAAAAAACGCCGAACTAATGACCTTTACAGTAGCCGAGACGGGAAAGCCCGCTAATCGTATGTGGCAACTGCCGCGCAGCTACGAGGAACTCGTGGTTCGCCGCCGCGGGCTACAAGCTTGGTCGGAAGGGCACGCAGGATTCATCGGCCGTTCGCCCGATCACGTCGCGTCCTGCATTGCCGGTATGTATATGGGCTTGGAAGTCTTTCAGGACTATGATCTCAAGCGTGCATCCGCGCTCACCGATTATTACCGATATGCCCGCGATAATGACCTGTTCTTAACATATGTAATTATCAATCCTCAGGCCGATCGGTCTAAATCGGCAAGCCAGCAATCAGGCGAGCACCTCACCGCCGGCGTCGTTGATGAGGACTCCGAGGGGCTAACAATTCACGGCGCTAAGATGCTGGCAACCAGCGGCATTATGGCTAATGAGGTTTTCGTGACCTGTATTCAGCCGTTGCAGCCTGGCGATGATCGTTTCGCACTCTCCTTCGCTATTCCAATGAATACCAAAGGCCTCAAAATTCTATCGCGAAAGTCTTACGAGGAAGCTGCGGATAATGTCTTCGATAACCCTTTCTCCAGCCGTTTCGATGAAAACGATGCGCTGCTGTATTTCGATAACGTCAAAGTGCCATGGGACCGGGTATTTATCGACCGTAACATCGAGATGTGCCAGAAACAGTTCCACGCTACGCCGGCTCATATATATCAAAATTATCAGGCGCAGATTCGCCTAGCAGTGAAGCTGCGTTTTCTCGCGGGCGTCGCCCGGCGCACTGCCGAAATCAACGGTACCCTAGGTGTTCCCCAGGTCCGCGAGATGCTGGGGCAACTCGCCGCCGAGGTCTGTATGGTCGAGGGTTTGGTGGCGGCAATGGAGGCCAAGGGCAGCATGCAGAGTGACTATTTCGTGCCGGACCGTCATACTCTGTATGCGGCTCAAGTCCTAACGCAGCAGCTATATGGCAAGGTCATGTCGACCCTGCGCGAACTGGCGGGCGGCGGCATGATTATGCAGCCGTCCTCCCTCGATGACTTTGCCAATCCGGAGATGGCCACGATAATCGAAAAGACCCAACAATCGCCCGTCGCTGGGGCCCGCGACAAGGTGAAGTTCTATCGCCTAGCCTGGGACGTGGTAGGTTCGGAATTCGCCTCGCGCCATACCCAGTATGAGATGTTTTACGCTGGCGCTCAGTTTGTTACCAAGGGCCACTCTTTCAGGACCTTTGACTGGGAAAATGCCACAAGTATGGTCGACGATTTTCTTGCCGGATACGATTTAGAGGATGAATTGCATAAAGTAGGTAAATAGATAGGCTTTATTGGCAAGATAACAGCAGAACAATCGGAGATATTATCGATGGCCATCGAAAAAGCACATTTGGAATTTCATTCCTTGGATATGAGTTCGGGTTGGGAAACGCCTCCCGGTTACCCCCAGGGGATTGAGCAGAAAATTCTTGCTGGTTCCCTCGACGAGCTGGGCAAGCGCGGAAGTCGAACCCGTTTGCTGCGCTTTCAGCCAGGTATCTTTACGACCTCGCCCTTTGTTCATGAATATTGGGAGGAAGTCTACCTAGTTAGTGGCGACCTCGTGGTTGGCAACGATGAGCAGGGTCTTGGAGGGGAGTCATTTGAACCCAATACTTACGCCTGCCGCCCCCCGGGGGCTTATCATGGCCCATTCCGCTCGGATACCGGCTGTATACTGCTGGAAATTCATTATTTTGACCCAGTGTAAGAGGTTATCTGCTCCAGGTCATTAAAGTGCGTGATTATAATTAATCAGAAAGAATTCCTAGGCTGTGACAACGAACTCCATTAATCCGAGCGAAGGTCTAGCCAGTAAAACTGGACGTATTCAGTACGTGTTGCCGGCGGCTATTGTTCTATTCACTTTAGCTATCATCCTGATTCCTCTTGAAACGTTGATCGAATTTAGTTTTCGAGATGGAACGCCGTGGGAGCCGGGTCCCCTCACGCTAGCAAATTTTGTGGGTGCCTACAGTGATTGGCAGACTTACGAGATATTCGGCAATACCCTGTTGCTGGCTGTTGCTAGTACAGCACTATCCATCGGCGTTGCCATCATGTTTGCGTTCCTTACAGAACGGACCGATTTGCCGTATCGAAATGTTGCTTGGGCTCTGATGTTGATCCCGATGGCTATGCCGGGGCTACTGTTTGGGGTCTCGTGGACAATTCTGCTCAGCCCACGGATTGGCATTTTCAACGTCTGGATGCGGGAGTTTGTTGACCTGTTCACGGTCAGCGCCGAGGAAGGCCCCCTCAATATTTACAGCGTTTGGGGTATGATCTTTTTGGAGGGGCTGCGCGGTGTCTCCACCACGTTCTTGATCATGGTCGGGGCATTTCGCGCCATGGACCCAAGTTTGGAGGAATCGGCGCGCACTGCTGGGGGATCCAACTTTACCGTTTTTCGCCGTGTGACCTTACCTATATTGACGCCGGTCATTCTGGCAGCCACCGTCTATGCCTTCATGACACACCTGGAATCCCTTGAGATTCCTCTGATTATAGGTCTTCCAGCCAAGTTCTATGTGTTTCCGACCTATATCTATTTTACCACGCAGCGTTACACACCGCCTGAATACGGCTTGGCGGCGGCACTTAGTATTGCATTCATCGCGGTAAGCATTGTGCTGGTCTATATCAACAGGCGGATTGTCGGGCAAAGCGGCAAGTTTGCGACTGTTACCGGCAAGGGCTACCGCCCGCGCATTATTCCTCTTGGCCGCTGGCGAAGATTCTTTTTCTCGATATTTATTTTATATTTCATTCTAACTATCGCTGCTCCAGCAATGGCCTTGCTGTGGAGTTCCTTCTTGCCGATTCCTATGGCGCCATCTTGGAAACTTTTGGATAGCCTTACTCTGCGCAATTACACCGAAATATTTAGCCAGAGCGATACTTGGGAAGGTGCGTGGAATACCCTGGCAATTGGTATTATGGCAGCAACCTTAACCATGCTTCTGGCGTTAAACAGCGCATGGATCATTGTCCGAATGCGCTCTAAATGGTCAGGGGTTTTGGATACGGTGACATTCTTGCCGCATGCCCTGCCAGGCGTTGTGATTGGCGTTACGCTGATTATTTTTTGCATGACACCGCCGTTCAATGAGCTGCATCTTTATGGAACTTTGGCGATTGTGGTTATTGGCATGACCATCAGTTATCTGTCCTTTGGCAGCCGAACCATGACTGGGGCTATGTCGCAGATTCATTTGGAGATGGAAGAGGCCGCGATGACCGCCGGCGCTACTTGGCGAGTAGTCATGCAGCGGATCGTCTTGCCGCTGTTGATGCCAGCATTCATCAGTGGCTGGATTTGGGTAGCTACCCACGCGTTTCGTAATTTCTCGGTTCCCGTTCTGCTTGCTTCTCGAGAGAACAAGGTTCTGTCGGTCATACTTTGGCACACATGGGATGATGGTGATGTCGGTCAGGCCACGGCACTTGGCGTCGGCCTAATGGCTGTGCTGATCGTCCTGACGGCAGGTGGGCGCTGGCTTGTGGTGAAAGTTAGTCGACAGCAGGAATCATGACGGACGTTGCTTCACGAATGTCGAGGGGAGGGGGTAGATTGGCGTCCTAAGTCACTAGGTGGCAGCGCTCAGCCGGAATATGGACGAATACTTTTTCGCCTTCCCGAACCCGTGTAAACGGCGTCAGGCTAACGCGAAATAATTTTCCGCTGATGGTCAAATCACCTTCGATGAATGAACCAAGAAAGCTTGAGCGTTCGACCCTTGCTTCGAATACATTATTCGATGCATCAGGCTTTTCATGGCTGCAAATGAAGGCTTCCGGCCGGATCGCAACCGTGACTGATTCACCGCTATCGATATCGCAATTGTGGAACGATAGTGGGCCGATCTCGGTATCCATTGCAGCATCTGCGCCTGACTGGGTAATGCGACCCTCAATCGTGTTAGCTACACCAAGAAAATCTGCCACGCGCTTATCAGGAGCATGCCTGTAAATC
>CAUZNJ010000090.1:0-7268 GCA_963580965.1 Alphaproteobacteria bacterium
CTGGGGATCATGGAAGGCGGCATCCAGTTTATCGATATCATTTTTTTTGCGCTCGTTGCGGCGTTCATTGTGTTGCGCTTACGCAGCGTATTGGGTCGGCGCAATGGTGGAAAGACCGAACATCGTGATATTTTTGCCGAGCGCGATGCGGAGAAGCGTTCCACGGAAAATGTCATAACACTCGGTGACCAGCCCCCAACATCTAAAGAAAGCGCTTGGAGCAAGCCTTCGGATATAACCAACGAAGCTGATACGGTAGTTGCCCGAGGAATAGTACAGATTGGCATTGCAGACTCTAAGTTTGTTGCTGCTGAATTCATTGGCGGAGCCGAAGGCGCGTTCGAGATGATTCTCAATGCATTTTCCGTGGGTGACCGCGATACATTAAAAAACTTTCTAAGCGCTGAGGTTTATGGAAACTTCGTACACGCCGTTGATGAACGGGAACGTCTTGGATATACGCTAGAAGACACATTGGTCGGGGTCCTTTCGGCAGAAATTGTGGAAGCCTTCATGGAGGGCCGAACGGCCAACGTTACGACTAAGTTTGTTAGCGAACAGATCACAGCAACACGAAATGGTGAAGGCCAAATCGTTGATGGAAATCCAAATATGGTAACGGAAGTTACGGATTTTTGGACTTTTTCCCGAGACACGGGAAATAGCGATCCCAATTGGGAATTGGTGGCAACTCGCAGTTTGGATTAAAGCTGCTATGCGGGCCTCTATTCTGCTTATGCTGTTAATAATCACATCCTGTGCGCCGGGACAATCTCCTCTTAAAACACCACTGAAACCATTTCTTCATGCTGTAACTTTTGCTGATATCCCCGGCTGGAGAGCAGATGATCACTATTTGGCCCTCGTGGCATTTGTGCGATCTTGTAAAACGTTACTGGCCCAGCCGGCTGATCGTTCGCTAGGCGCAAATGACGTTGGCGGTGTAATTGCGGACTGGCGTCCTGCCTGTAATGCAGCAGTAGCACTGAAACAAGCAGTGCCGAGAACCGCAAAGCTTTTCTTCGAAAGTCACTTTTCACCGTATGCTTTGCTATCGGGCGATGCTGCTAATGGTTTATTTACAGGTTATTATGAGGCCGAGCTCAATGGGGCCCGTCATAAAAGCTGGACTTATCGCACGCCAATTTACTCCCGGCCTGAGGAACTTATTAATATAGACCTGGGTAAATTCCGCTCCGAATGGCAAGGCGATCGCCTTGCCGGGCGGGTGAATGGTGGAAAATTGGAGCCTTATGAATCCCGGGCCGAAATTGAGGCCGGGTCATTGAAAAACCGTAACTTGGAAATCGTTTGGGTTGATGACCCTGTCGACGCCTTTTTCCTGCATATTCAGGGCTCGGGACGTGTGCGCATGGAAGATGGCTCGGTCATCCGTCTTGGTTATGCGGGCCATAATGGGCATGCTTATTTTGCAATTGGCCGCGAATTAGTAAGGCGCGGGAACATGACTGTCGATCAGGTATCGATGCAATCCATCCGTGCTTGGATGGAAATCCATAGTGAACAAGCGGCCGACCTGATGCTGCTTAATCCATCTTATATTTTTTTTAAGGAGATAGGTGGGGGCGGACCAATAGGCGCTCAGGGCGTGATCCTTACACCAGGACGCAGCCTTGCTGTTGACCGTCGTTATGTACCCTTGGGCGTACCAGTGTGGCTCGACACGGCCGATCCTCTTAAGCCGGGCAAACCATGGCGGCGTTTAATGGTAGCACAGGATACTGGAGGGGCCATTAAGGGCATTGTCCGTGGAGATATTTTCTTTGGTTATGGCGATACTGCGGCTAAACAGGCTGGGCGCATGCGCCAGCAAGGTCACGTTTATCTGCTTCTTCCGCGCGGCCCTATCGAAAGCGGAGGGGTCCCTTTCGAATGACACAATTTGAGGATGAAGTGCTCTAGATGTCCCATCCGGCTTGCACACAGGTGTCCTATGAGCATAAACGGATTATGCCTGTAAGCGGCCTTAAACGGGAAACCGACCATATCGTTAGCGAATGGTGCAAATGGTCTGAGTCGGCTGCACCTGGTGCTGATTGATGAGCAAAATACCTGAGGACATGCTGTCTAAGGGCATGACGGAGGAGGATGCAGATCTCTGGCAGCGTGCCATGGGCAGTGTCAAACCGCTGAATAAGCGCCGCGCTGCCGCTCCATTAACTTCACCGCGAAAATCTAAAAAGATAAGCCGGCTGGAAGTAAAGCCCTGTCCAAGCACAAATACTAATATGCCAATGCCGGAGCCATCCTTGACGCAACCCCCTGGTAATACGCCAGGTGTCGATCGCCGTACGGCCACGCGCCTGCGGCGCGGTAAGCTCAACGTTGAGGCGCGTATCGACCTGCATGGCTATACCCAGGAACAGGCACACCGTGCGCTTAATGGTTTTATCATCTCATCTGTTGATGCAGGCCGGCGGTGTGTGTTGGTTATCACGGGTAAAGGTGGTCGGGGTGGCCTCGGCACCGGGGTTATCCGTGCTGCCGTTCCCCACTGGCTCAGTGTAGCGCCTATGGTCGAACACGTGCTCGCCATCAACACGGCGCGGCCCCAGGATGGTGGAGAAGGTGCTCTTTATGTGTTGCTGCGACGCCCGCGGTCGATGTCGCGAGGAGCATTATGACGCCCTTTGGTGTAAAAGTTAGGCTGCTTCGCAAGGCACGAGAGGTGACCCTCAAAATGATGGCCGGCGATCTTGGCGTTTCGCAGGCTTATATGTCGGCACTGGAACACGGCCATCGAGGCCGTGCTGGTCCTGGCTTTGTTATGCAAATCTGCGATTATTTTGATCTCATTTGGGATGAGGCTGAAGAGCTTAAGCGCCTTGCCGCTCTTTCACATCCTCGTGCCGTGATCGATACGGCAGGCCTCAGCGCTAAGGCGACTCATTTGGCTAACTTGCTCGCCGAACGCATTGTTGAGCTTGATGAGGAAACCCTCGACTGGATGCTTGATGAAATTAGGGGCCATGCGGGACGGCGACTTAAAGGCCCGACGTTCTAATGGGTTTAAAGAAATTTCTTAAAGAATAAACCTACTGAGGTCGGCGTCTTTGGCGAGATCTCCTACTTTCTCGTGCACTAGAGCGGCATCAATAGTTATCGTCTCGCCGCTGCGTTCTGAGGCCGTGAAGCTTATATCTTCCATTAACTTTTCTATTACTGTGTGTAGGCGCCGCGCTCCGATATTCTCGACGCCTTGATTAATCTCAGCAGCTAGGTCGGCAATAGCCGCAATGGCATCCTCAGTGAAGTTTAATATTAACTGTTCCGTGGCCATTAGGGCCTTCGCTTGGGTTATCAGATTGGCTTCCGGTTCAGTCAGGATTCGGACAAAATCGTCACGGCCCAACGCCGTAAGCTCAACCCGGATGGGCAGCCGCCCTTGAAGCTCTGGTAGCAGGTCTGAAGGTTTGGCGAGGTGAAAGGCGCCCGATGTGATAAATAAAATATGATCAGTTTTTACGGGCCCGTGTTTGGTAGCCACCGTTGTTCCTTCGATTAGGGGCAGCAAATCGCGCTGTACCCCTTCGCGACTAACGTCAGCGCCGGCGCGATCTGATCGGGCGGTAATTTTGTCGAATTCATCAATGAAAGCGATGCCGTTATTTTCGGTGACCGAGATTGCCTCCCTGATCATCTGCTCTTCATCAAGTAGCTTGTCGCTTTCTTCGGCGATCAATGGCCCGTGGGAATCCGCTACCGTCGAACGTTTCTTTTTCGTGCGCTGGCCAAAAGCTTTTCCCATGATGTCGCCAAGGTTTAGCATTCCCATTTGGGCGCCGGGCATGCCCGGGATCTCTACGGTAGGCATACCGCCACCACTGTCCGAGACCTCAAATTCAATCTCTTTATCGTCGATCTCACCATCGCGCAGCATGCGACGAAACTTATCCCGTGTTTCTTTTTGTGCCGAATCACCAACCAGAGCATCAAGTACGCGCTCCTCGGCGGCAAGCTCGGCGCGGGCGCGCACGGCTGTTCGTAATTTTTTCCGTGTCATCGCGATTGCGACTTCCAACAGGTCACGGATAATCTGTTCAACGTCACGACCGACATAGCCGACTTCTGTGAACTTGGTCGCCTCGACCTTGATGAACGGCGCTTGCGCTAACCTGGCAAGACGCCGAGCAATCTCAGTCTTGCCGACACCGGTCGGGCCTATCATCAGAATGTTTTTTGGCAAAACCTCATCACGCAGAGAGTCATCAAGCTGCTGGCGGCGCCAGCGGTTGCGCAGAGCGACGGCAACTGCTTTCTTGGCGTTGTTCTGGCCGACAATAAAACGGTCAAGCTCGGAAATTATCTCACGTGGTGTAAAGCTAGTCATATGCTTTCGACAATCACGCGATCATTGGTGTAGATGCAAATATCAGCGGCAACGGCCATAGCCTTGCGCGCAATCGCCTCCGCGTCCATGTCATCCCG
Organism: Alphaproteobacteria bacterium; assembly: GCA_963580965.1. Taxonomy (GTDB): domain Bacteria; phylum Pseudomonadota; class Alphaproteobacteria; order Rhodospirillales; family CAMCUA01; genus CAMCUA01. The sequence goes on from CAUZNJ010000090.1 coordinate 4,450, forward strand.
GTCGAACAGGGCTCGGGCGGCAGCTAGGGCGTAATTGCCGCCGGAACCAATACCAATAAGGCCGTCTTCGGGCTCCAACACGTCACCGGTGCCGGTCAACACCAGTGAGATGTCCTTATCGGCCACCGCCATCATTGCTTCGAGCCGGCGAAGATAGCGGTCAGTGCGCCAATCTTTGGCCATCTCGACGGCGGCGCGCATAAGCTGGCCGCGATATTGTTCCAGCTTTTCCTCGAGACGTTCTAACAATGTAAAGGCATCTGCGGTCGCACCGGCAAAGCCAGTAATGACGGCCCCATCACCGAGGCGCCGCACTTTACGCGCGTTGGCCTTGATTACAGTCGAACCGAGGCTAACTTGACCATCGCCAGCAATCACAACCCGGCCATTCTTACGAACGGAAAGGATGGTCGTCCCGTGCCAAAGATTATCGCTCATGAGTGCCTTTGCGGATATTTGTGGGGACAATGCTAGATGCCAAGTGTTAGGCATTATGGTGGGTAACGTGCGTCTTAATGAATTTGGGGTGCTGAACGTCCCTGGTCAAGCGACTCAGCCGGTCGGTAGTCTGAAATTATCCCTAGTTAAATCGTCACTACGGGCAACAACGGCTTGCCAAGGATAAGATCAGCGGCCTTCTCTCCGATCATCAAGGTCGCGGCATTCGTATTGGCCGATGGCATCATTGGCATGATGGACGCATCTGCAACGTGTAGCCCAAGAAGACCATGGACGCGAAGCTTATCGTCAACAACGGTTCCTCTTTGGCTGGCGGGCCCCATGCGGCAAGTACCAATTGGATGATAAGCGGTAGTTCCGGTGCGCTGAGCAAACGCTAATAGATCCGTGTCGCTGTCTGTGGTGACACCGGGGCGTTCTTCCCGATCGACGAAGTCGGCAAGCGGGGCACAACCTAAGATATGCCGTGCCAGTCGGATGCCGGCAACAAGAACGCGGCGATCTTCGGTTTCAGCGAGATAATTGGGCTGGATGGCGGGTTTGTCGAACGGATTAGCGCTACGGGCATTGACGAACCCGCTGCTTTCTGGACGGTGCTGCCAGCAGGCAATCATGACTCCTGGAAATGGGTCCAGGCCAGACCATACGCCATCTGGATAGCTGGCTGGTGTAAAGGTGAGCTGAAGGTCACCACGGTCGAGCGCCGCGTTGGATTTTCCGAAACAATAGACCAGGGTGGGTGTCAGCGTTAGCGCCCCACGGCGGGTCAGAACGTATCGCGCGACCTCACGTAGCAGGGGCAAGCCCCTACCCCGCTGATTAATGCTGCGAGCACCCCAAACGCGTGCCGTTAGGCGGACGGCGAAATGGTCGCGTAAATTTTTTCCTACTCCAGGCAGAGCATGTACAATCGGCACGCCAATGTCTTGCAGCAGGTTCGGTGGTCCAATGCCGGATATCTGTAATATCTGTGGCGAGCCAATGGTGCCGGCACTAAGCACGACCCTAGCGCGTGCATACACAACCTCGTTGCGCCCGCCGCGGCGATAGGCGACGCCAATACAGCGCCTACCATCGAATAGCAGGCGTGTGACATGGGATTCAGTTCGTATATCCACATTTCCGCGCTTGATGGCCGGATAGAGAAATGCCCGCGCTGGGCTGACCCGGCGCCCTTTGTGAAGACTGCGCTGGGCGTAGGCCACCCCCTCTTGGGCGGCGCCGTTGTAGTCGTCGTTCCGCGGTATGCCGAGTGCCGTTGCGGAGGCAATGAAGGCATCGCAAAGGGGATCCGGCTCGTCAATGTCCGTAATGGTGAACGGGCCGTGGCGCCCACGAAAATTATCGTCACCTGGGCCGATGCGTTTTTCGCATCGTTTGAAATAAGGTAACACGTCGGCATAGCCCCAGCCCCGATTACCCTGTTGAGCCCAGAGATCGAAATCCAGACGTTGGCCGCGATTATAAATATGGCCATTGATGGAGCCTGACCCGCCCAGCGTCTTGCCGCGCGGCTGGCTAATGCGCCGCCCGCCGATGTATTCACCAGGCTCTGTTTCGTAGAGCCAGTTGATGGCCGGATTGGAAATGGTGCGTGTGACGCCAGCCGGAATGTGGATAAACGGATCGCTATCAGTTGGCCCGGCCTCAAGTACACAGACCGTTCCCCGCTGTGCTTCGGATAAACGCCCAGTGATGACGGAGCCGGCGCTGCCGGAGCCAATGATGATATAATCAAAAGTTTCAGTCATGATCTTTATTTGCCTGCGTCGTCGGCTCGTCACGTGGTCATCTTCAGCGAGAGTATGCCCTGAGTATGGATTTCAAAATGCCTCAAGTCACCAGGTAGCACGCTACGCGGCACTTTACGGCGGGCCAGACGGCCCGTAAGGTCCACCAACGAAAGGGGAGTAGCCGCATGAAAATTCTTGTTATTGGTGCGGGTCGAACTGGGCGGGCAATTGGCCATACGTTAGTGGGGGACGGAAATTTTTCTGTCACCCTAGTCGACAGTAACTGTCAAGCCACCGATCTTGCCCGGCGTGGCGGCCTCGCCATACGTGAGGCGGATGCTGCATGTATCGAGGATGTGGCAAAGATTGCGCGTGGCTTCGATACGTTGATCTGTGCCGCACCTAACTATCTCGCTCCCGGCCTGTCCACGGTGGCGGCGGACGGAGGCCTGCATTACCTTGACCTCGGTGAAGATCAAGATGTCGCTGCCAAGGTGAAGAAAGTGGCAAAGGGCGCTAAGGGCAAATTTCTGACAGGTTGTGGATTAGCGCCTGGGTTTGTCGCTAATCTAGTGGCGGATTTAGTTGCCGACGCCCAACCGCCGATCGATGTTACCGTGCGGGTCG
>CAUZNJ010000091.1:0-7240 GCA_963580965.1 Alphaproteobacteria bacterium
ATGTTAGTGACCACGGCGATTGTCGCTGGCAGTTTGACGAAGGTACCGTCGGACTCATCTGCCTCCGCCACCAGCCAATCCCCGCTGCCAAGGCGGGCATTGGTACCCCAAGCATTTATGATGCCACCGTTAATTACAGTTGGGTCCAAGCCGGCGGCGTCAAGAACACTGGCTATAAGTGATGTAGTAGTTGTCTTTCCATGGGTGCCGCTGACAGCAATCGACCATTTCAACCGCATCAGCTCACCAAGCATTTCTGCCCGGCGCACGACCGGTATCAACTGGCGGCGGGCCTCAACGACTTCTGGATTATCAGCTTTCACGGCAGACGAGACGACGACTACCTGAGCCTTACCCAGATTGTCAGCAACATGTCCGACCGAAACCGCAATACCCCTAGCCCGAAGTCGCACCACGTTGGGGCTCTCATTAAGGTCGCTGCCATGAACTTGATACCCAAGGTTATGTAGAACCTCGGCTATGCCGCTCATACCTATGCCGCCAATGCCGACGAAGTGAATAGTGCCAATGGAAAGCGGAAGGGCTCTCATGCCGCCACCCTCGTCTCTTCTGCGATGCCATTGGGCAGGAGTTTGAACACGGCATCCGCCAAATTCTTGGTGGCGTCGGGCAATCCGGCCGCGCGCGCGCAACTTGCAGCTGTGGTCAGCGTCGGCGAAAAAATGAACAAAGCCTCTAACCGCGCCGCCAAGGAATGAGGAGATAACGAGCCCTGGGGCATCAACCAGCCCGCTCCAGTTTCATCGACGGCTTGAGCGTTGGCTATTTGGTGATTATCGATGGCATATGGGTACGGCACCAGAATCGCTGGACGCCCGATAACCATCAATTCGGCCACGGTTGAAGCCCCCGAACGACAGATAACGAGATGAGCACGGGCCATCCGCTCGGGGATGTCATCGAAGAACGTGGCGAGTTCGGCCGTGACGCCCATGGTCAGATAGGCCTGCCGTACCGCATCCAGGTCCTCCACCCGGCATTGCTGGACAATGCTCACTCTGCGGCGCAAAACTTCCGGTAACTGAGCCACAGCCAATGGCATCACTTCGGAAAAAAAGTGAGCACCTTGACTACCTCCAAATACCATTAGGTTGACAGGCCCGTCATCTGCGATGCGAGCGTAGCCTGCGTCGCGAGCTACCGTGAACTGACTGCGCACGGGCATTCCCGTCCGCCTGATACGCCCCGACAAAGCAATCGGGACACCCCCGCAGTCTGCAAATGACGTTGCAATTAAGGAAGCGCGCCCCCCAAGCAGACGGTTGGCACGGCCCAACACCGCATTCTGTTCGTGGATCACGGTAGGAATGCCAATCAGACCAGCCGCGAACACCCCGGGAGCCGAAGCATAACCACCGAAGCCCACGACCACGTCCGGCGCCAGACGCTTTAACAGGCTGCGCGCCTGTATGGTCCCGATCGCCAATTCCGATGCACTACGCAGACGAGCGGTAAGACTTTTTCCAGCCATTCCAGCCGCAATCACCCGGTGCACCGTCAATCCCTCCGGAGCGGTCCGAAGGTTGCCGCCACGCTTATCAGTGACCAAAGCAAGGCGGCAACCCCTATGCGCAAGTTCTGTCGCCAAGGCCTCCGCTGGAAATACGTGCCCACCGGTACCACCAGCGGCGAGAACGACAAAAGGCGTTCCACTCATGGGCGCACCCCCCCGTCCATACGTTCACGGGTTAGAGCCAGCACCATGCCGGTGGTCAGAGCCAGAGATAGGGCGGACGACCCTCCATAGGAGATGAAGGGAAGCGTCATACCCTTAGGCGGAATCAGATTGGTTGTTGATGCCAAGTTGATCAGGGCCTGCAACCCAAATTGAACGAGGAGTCCCGCAACTGCCAGTAATGAGAACAGGTCGTTGTCGCGCAAGGCCCGGGAGAAGCCGCGTAAGACTATAAAGGCAAATAAGGCGATGACGACCAGGCAAACGATCAAGCCAAATTCCTCACCGGCGACCGCGAAAATAAAATCTGCGTGGGCGTCGGGCAGTACTTCCTTGACCCGCCCCTCGCCAGGCCCGCGCCCCAAGAGGCCGCCATCACGGAAGGCGCGCAATGACTGTACCACCTGATAATTTTGCTCAGCATTGGGGTCAATAAATACGTCGATACGGGTACGTACATGATCGAAAGTAAGGTAGGCGCCAACGGCTCCGGCCACGGCCAATAGCCCCAGGCAGACAACCAGGACAAGTGGCAAGCCAGCGAGGAACAACTGGCAAGACCAGACGCTAACCACCACGGTCGTCATGCCTACATCAGGTTGCAGTAACAGCAGAGCTGTGACGATAGCCAGCATACCCGCACCAACAACAAGTCCGGGGAATCTATCGTCAAGACGCCACCGAGCGAACAACCACGCCGTCGTGACTGCGAATGTCGGCTTAATAAATTCGGAAGGCTGAATCGAAATGGGCCCAAGACGCAGCCAGCGAGCTGCTCCATTCGTCTCAATACCGATCAGCGGCACCAGCGCTGTCATTACTAACGCCACGCCGAGAATGGTCAGAGCGAAACGACGCAGGCCCCGCGGCGACAACAGCGCCGTTCCAATCATCAATATCAGAGCCACTGGCAAGAAGACAAATTGACGGCGCACGAAGTAAAACGTGTCGAAGCCCAAGCGCTGGGCCACCGGGGGCGAGGCAGCAAGCGTCAAAAAAGCACCAAATGCCACAATTACAATAATCGCGGCCAACGTCCAACGATCGACCGTCCACCACCAGTGGCTGATCAAACTGCGATCCGTGCGGGCAAAGGTGCTCATGCAGCCTCCCTTCGACCCGGAAGTGCCGTCACGAAGGCGCGGAACGTCTCTCCTCGATGCTCAAAATCACGAAATTGGTCATAGGATGCGCATGCTGGGGACAGCAACACCACCGGCTCGGGCCGCGCCTCAGCGCTGGCAAGCCTTTGGGCCTCAGCAAAAGCACTTTTTAACGTACCGCAAACAGATATCGCGACACGACCGTTAAGGGACCTGGAGAATGGTTCTGCCGCTTCGCCGATAAGAAAGACGTGGCGTACATTGCGTGACAAGCGTCGCGGCAAATGGAGTTCTGCCTCTTTGGCGCGGCCGCCAGCAATCCAATAAATGTTGCCATAACAGGCAAGCGCTCGGCGAGCAGAATCAGCATTTGTAGCCTTGCTATCGTTGACGTAGCCTATGCCGTCAATCACCGCCACCCGTTCCTGGCGGTGCGGCAGACCCGGGTAACTACGGATGGCCCGGGCAATAACCGAGGGACGAAGGCCAGCAGCACGCGCCCCGGCATAGGCCGCCGCAGTATTCTGCCAGTTATGATCTCCAGGCAGCGTCGAAATCTCGGCAACATCGAGCACGGGCCGCGCCTTGCCGCCGATGTCATCATACAAGATACCCTTGATCACATATACGCCGCCAGCCGCAACGCCACATGCCGAGATTGGGATAATATGCTGATGCCCGCCACGCACTAGTCCCAGGTGAATACGGCGGCAGGGAGCATCGTCGATACCGATGACAACTGCCATTCGGGGGGTCTGATTATCAAAAATGCGCCGCTTGGCGGCAACATAGCCGGACATGCCCCCATGCCGATCAAGATGATCGGCGCTAATATTGATCAGAGCGGCAATATCGAAAGATGCAGTTTTCGTTAGTTCGAGTTGGTAAGAAGATAGCTCGACCACATAGGTACCGTCGGGTCCCAGCGGGTCAAAATCAAGAACGGCACGCCCAAGATTACCGCCGAGGGAAACCGACCGGCCCGCCTGGGCAAAGATATGGCCAATCAGCGCTGTCGTTGTCGACTTTCCATTGGTGCCAGTCACAGCAATGCAGGATGCATTCCCTTTAGCTCTAGCGAATAATTCCACGTCGCCGATAACCGCCATGCCCTGATCGCGGGCGGCGGCCACGGCCGGATGGGGCCTCGGATAAGTATGGGGAATGCCAGGGCTAAGCACCAATGTAGCCGACCGCTTCCATGCCGCTGTGTTTGGCGCGGCAATATCAATACCAGCACCCTTAGCAGCGCGGCGAGCAGCGAGACGGTCATCCCAAGCCGCAACATTGGCTCCAGCAGCGGCCAAGGCTCGGGCGGTTGCGAGGCCGGTCCGGCCAAGTCCCAGCACTGCCACGTCCTTTTCCCGCATGAAGACGAGGTCAATCACCACTTTCCCCTAACGCAGCTTCAACGTCGACAACCCGGCAAGCGCTAGGATGGTGGCAATGATCCAGAATCGAATAACGATGGTCGGCTCCGCCCACCCCTTTTTTTCAAAGTGATGGTGCAGCGGCGCCATGCGAAATACGCGACGGCCGGTTAGCTTGAATGACAGCACTTGAACGATCACGGAAACCGCCTCAAGCACGAACAAGCCGCCGACAATCGCCAAAACAAGCTCATGCTTGGTGATAACACTAACCGCGCCGAGAGCCCCGCCGAGAGAAAGTGAACCCGTATCACCCATGAAAATGCGCGCCGGAGGCGCGTTGAACCATAGGAAACCGAGCCCAGCTCCAAGCAACGCCCCACAGAACACCGAAAGTTCACCGCTACCCGGCACATGATGAATCTGCAGGTAACTAGAGAAAATCACATTACCCGCTAGATAGGAGATAAGCGCAAAAACCGTGAAAGCGATCATTACCGGCACAATGGCAAGGCCATCGAGACCATCTGTAAGGTTGACCGCGTTTGATGTGCCGACCATGACCAGGACACCAAACACAATAAAACCCCAGCCAAGATCGACGAGCAGGGACTTGAGGAACGGTACCGCTAACGTGTGCTGTAACCCGTCCGGCAGAGCTGCGGAAATCCACAGAGTGGCCACGAGCGCGATAGCCACCTGGAGCCCAGCCTTCATCCCCGCCGACAGGCCACCGCTGGACCGCTTGCGAATCTTCATGCTGTCGTCGATGAAGCCAACGCCCCCAAAACTGAGTGTCACACCCAGGACCGTCCAGATAAATGGGTTTCCCATATCTGCCCACAACACCGTGGAAACAGTCAGGGCCAACAGGATAAGAAACCCACCCATGGTTGGCGTGCCCTGCTTGGTTAGCAGATGACTTTCCGGGCCGTCGAGGCGAATAGGCTGACCACCGTTTTGGCGATGCTTCAGCATGGCGATGATCACAGGACCGCACAGGAAGCTAACGATCAGGGCCGTGATCATCGCGCCGCCTGTGCGAAATGTTAGATAACGGAAGATGTTGAAGACGGAGACGTCATCAGCCAGAGGGGTGAGAAGGTGATACAGCATGTTTAGCGTTAGCCCCCGTTCGCCATGCGGCGCGGCACTTCACCCTCACCGGCACCCAAAGCTCCAAGCGCCTCGACAATGAGACGCATGCGGCTGCCGCGGGATCCCTTCACCATCACCACGTCATCCTTTTGCACAGCAGTGGCAACCAGTGGCGCCAGAGCTTCAGCTGACGCCGCGTGGAAACCACGGCGAGACGCGGGCAGAATTTTTGCGAGCTGGGCCATTTCAGTGCCGGCGGTAAAGACCTGATCGACACCTGCTGCCTCGATCACGCTAGCAAGTTCAGCGTGAAGAACCGGCGAATCTGGGCCAAGTTCAAGCATGTCTCCGAGGACAGCTATGCGGCGTCCGCAGGGGCCCGGCGTGGCGTCGCCCAGAACGGCAATCGCCGCCCGCATCGAAATTGGGCTAGCGTTGTAGCTATCATCGATCAGGGTGAACCTGCCATCATTCACGGCAACATATTGACGGCTGCCACGCCCGGTTGAGGGTCGCAGGTCCTTGAGTGCCGCCGCGGCGGCAGGAACATCAGCACCGATACTGACAACCACCGCTAGAACCGCCATGGCGTTCATAAGCCAGTGATGTCCGGCAATGCCGATATGGCATGTCAGTTCCTGGCCCAGGACTGATAACCGCGCTTGCGTACCATCAACGCCCGGTGAGACGGCAAGGGAATGCACATCGGCCATAGTATCAGTGCCGAAAGAAATAGTTCGCCCTATGCATCGTTGTTGAGCCGCCAGGGCCAGTAACCCAAAATGGCGATTATCCCGGTTGAGAATGGCGACACCATCTGCTCCCATGCCATCGAAGACCTCTGCCTTCGCCTGAGCGATATCATCCTCATCACGGAAGTGCGCGCGGTGCACAGATTCGACGTTGGTAATCACCGCTACATCCGGTTGTGCCATCAACGACAGGGGATGGATTTCGCCAACGTGATTCATCCCCATTTCGAACACGCCATAGTGGGCATCACGAGACATGCGAGCGAGACTGAGCGGCAAACCCCAGTGATTGTTAAGGTTGCCTTGGCTGGCAATAGTCAACTTCTGGCGCCCAAGCACCAAGCGTAAAGCGTCCTTGGTCCCGGTCTTGCCGACGCTGCCAGTAACGGCGATCACCTCGGCATTCCCACGCCGCCTTGCTGCACAGGCCACCGCACCCAGGGCATCAAAAGTATCGCTTACCATGACCAACGGAGCACCATCGCCAAGCGCCTTAGGCTGGCGATGCACAAATGCGCCCGAGGCGCCCAGCGCTAAGGCTTCGGCGACATGATCATGGCCGTCATGGTTCGGGCCAACGATGGCAACAAATAGGTCGCCGGGGCGCACCGTACGGCTATCAATGGAGACGCCCATCGCTTTAAATGGAGCCATGACAGTCCCGCCCGAGGCCATCGCCAATTCCTCTGAGCTCCATAGCGCTTCGCGGCCATCATTATTCATGCATCCGCCTCCATCACAGCGGCGCGCACCTGATCAGCGTCGAGAAACGGATGGACCTCCTCATAGACGACCTGCCCGACCTCATGGCCCTTGCCGGCGACAATAAGCATGTCCTCTGGGCCAAGCGCGGCCACAGCAGTCTGGATGGCCATCGCCCGATCACCAAGTTCAGCAGCCCCGGGGCAGGTTGCTAGAATATCCCGGCGTATTGCCGCGGGGTCTTCGCTGCGTGGGTTGTCGTCGGTGATATAAACGTGATCGGCCAGACGCGCAGCGACGGCTCCCATTTCCGCCCGCTTTCCCGAATCCCGGTCTCCACCGCAGCCAAAAACGACGTCGAGTTGTCCGGCAACATGTGGGCGCAGGGCATCCAGCACGTTGATCAAGGCATCTGGAGTGTGTGCGTAGTCAACATAGACAGAGGCGCCGTTGGCCCGGCAAGCGATGAACTGAAGCCTGCCTTGTGCACCTTCTAATCCTTCCAAGGCAGATACCGCC
>CAUZNJ010000092.1:0-7202 GCA_963580965.1 Alphaproteobacteria bacterium
CAATGATTTACACTATAATAACTACTCCCACTCAATTGTTCCAGGTGGTTTCGACGTGATGTCATAGACGACCCGGTTTATGCCGGAGACCTCGTTGACGATCCTCCCTGCTACTTGGTTGAGAAACTCATGGGTGAATGGATATGAATCTGCTGTCATTCCGTCTGTCGAGGTGACAGCTCTCAGGGCGCATACAAATTCATAAGTGCGGGCATCGCCCATTACCCCGACTGTTTGAACAGGTAATAGTACAGCGAATGCCTGCCAGATGGTGTCGTATAGGCCGGCATTGCGGATTTCCTGTAAATAAATGCTGTCAGCTTTTCGTAGGATGGTCAGTTTTTCCAGGCTTATTGCGCCGGGGATTCGAATTGCCAGACCCGGTCCTGGAAATGGGTGTCGGCCCACAAAATTGTCAGGCATACCCAATTCTTGCCCCAGTGCCCGCACTTCATCCTTAAAAAGTTCGCGCAATGGTTCTATTAGGGCCATATTCATTCGCTCGGGTAGTCCGCCCACATTGTGGTGTGACTTTATTGTTACCGATGGGCCGCCGGCAAACGATACTGATTCAATGATGTCTGGATAGAGCGTTCCTTGTGCTAGAAAATCAGCGCCACCCACGCGGGCAGCTTCTTCCTCAAATACATCTATGAACGTTCCGCCGATAATTTTTCGTTTTGTTTCGGGGTCAGTTACTCCGTCAAGCTTTGCAAGGAATAGTTTCCCGGCATCGCGGGAAACTAGCGGTATATTATAATGGCCGCGGAACATGCCCACGACTTCTTCAGTCTCGTTGGCGCGCATTAATCCGGTATCAACGTAGACGCAGGTTAGCTGTTCGCCGATTGCCTCGTGCAAAAGGATCGCCACAACCGATGAATCTACGCCGCCGGAAAGGCCGCAGATGACCCGCCCTTTTCCGACTTTGCGGCGGATGGCATCGATGGCTTGATTGCGGAAAGACGCCATGCTCCAGTCGCTGCTAAAGCCGGCGATTTCATGGGTAAAATTTTGCAGGAGCCGAGGGCCATCCGGTGTATGGGCAACTTCCGGGTGAAATTGAACGCCGTAGAATTGCCGTTTCTGGTCGGCGATGGCAGCAAAGGGGGCGCCTTCAGATACGGCAATGCCCTCAAACTCAGGAGGGATGGCATCAATTTTATCGCCGTGGCTCATCCATACTTGATGACGAGATCCTGACGGCCAGATGCCTGCGAACAGGGGGCAATCGCCGACTACCTCGACGAAGGCACGGCCGAATTCTCGGTGATCGGAGGGGATGACGTTACCGCCCAATTGGGCAACCATGGTTTGTGCGCCATAACAAATTCCAAGTATAGGCACGCCAGATTCAAATACCGCTTGGAGTGCGCGCGGCGTCTCAGATTCGGTGACTGAGGCAGGGCCTCCCGACAGGATGATTGCTTTTGGGGAGAACGCCGTGAGTACGGTGTCGGTGACTTTATTAAAGGGGTGTATCTCACAATAAACGCCACTCTCGCGAACTCTGCGCGCGATGAGTTGGGTCAATTGAGACCCAAAGTCGATGATGAGAAGTCGCTCGTTCATAGTTTTGTGCGGTAGGCAGAATTGGACCAAAGAATGATCACATACCATAGCTTGCCGTATCTGGTTGGGCTAACGGATTCGGCGGGATATTAGCATGTGGTCATGTCATGGGTATGCTGTCGTGAGTGGGTATTACAGTATTGTGCAAGAAGAATATAAAACTACACCCCTTGGGGGCAGCTCCAAGGCGGGGCTACTTCGGAGCTGCAAAGTGCTTCTGCAAGAACCACCCAAGGTAAAACCAATATTGCAGTCGTGACGGTTGTCACTCGGGTTAAAAATTGGCGGGCCCTTTTCATATAAACTGCCAGCTGTAAGCGATGTTTAGCTATTGGCGATGGGTCGTTAGATATGCCGTTCCATGACGGCGCCAAAAAAACCGTCTGTGCCGGTTGTTGCTGGCGATAGCCGAAGGTATGGGCTGCAATTCAGGGGCGAAGCGGCATCCAAGCCATTCCAAGCCGCAGGAATAGGCATCAGGGAAAACGTATCATGAGTGGCGAGAAATCGGTCGATTCGTTCCTCATTCTCCACCGGGTCAAGTGAACAAGTCGCATAGATTAGGCGCCCTGCTGGTCTGACCAGCAGGGCCGCCGCCTTAAGGATGTGATCCTGCGTGGTGGTAAGCGCGGTGATGTCATTGGGCTGGATGCTCCAGCGTAAATCTGGACGCCGCCGCCAGGTCCCGCTTCCCGAGCAGGGTGCATCGACGAGGACCCGGTCGGCCTCGCCAATAAGATCATCAAGGCGATCCGCACCCTCGCTTCGAATTGAGACACCATGAAGTCCAGCCCTGCGCAATCGGCCGGGGAGTGGCGATAGTCGCCGGAGCTCCGCATCGGCGGCTATCAACCGCCCGTTGATGTTGCCATTGCACGCCATGAGAGCACCCAGTGCCAGGGTCTTGCCGCCGGCGCCGGCACAGACATCGACGACGGTCATGCCCTGGGTGGCGCCGCATATCAGGGATATGATCTGGGAGCCTTCATCTTGGATCTCGGCGAGGCCTTCCGAGATTACGGGCGTTGTGGCAACGTGGCTGCTTGGTGCGAGCCGAAGTCCCCAGGGAGAGTAGGGCGTTGGGGTGGCGACGAGGCCGCGCTCGGCGAGGTCTGTCTGGATCGTCTCGCGCTTGGTGCGGTCGATATTCACACGAAGGTCAACAGGCGCCGTCACGTTCAAAGCTTCCAGCTCGACATCCGTCCGACCACCCCACAGGGCTTTGAGCCTTGAATATAACCAACTCGGACACTCATGCCGGATGGAGGGCGGCATCTCGGTAACGTTCAGGTGCTGGCCTGACATGCGTTCGGCCAGAGATATTTCGTTGGGGGTTAAATTTTTTGGGCCGTATGGAGGCGCATCAAAGAGGCGCAGAATCTCAGGCGCGCTGATACCATCTACCAGAATAATATGTGCAAGAACCCGTGTTCTCCAAGTCGTTTTGACGTCAGATGCCTCTATCCACCAATCGAGGCGTGAGCGGCAACGGGTAACATCGATGATGCGGGCGATGATGGCGCGGCGGTCGCCGCTGCCGGCGTAACGTCGGCGGCGAAAATAGTCACGATAGCAGGAATCAGGGGGTGTCGAACTGGAGTCAGCCAGGCCCCCTAGTTCGATGGCGGCGGCTAGCCTGGCCGCAGGTATCAATCTGCTGCCCGATAGTTTGGTGCCTCGCGGGTGATGATGATGTCGTGTACGTGGCTTTCGCGCAGGCCACTGCCCGTGATGCGCCGGAATGTGCAGTTGGTCTGCATGTCGACAATGGTACGATTACCCGTATAACCCATGGAGGCGCGTAGCCCCCCGACAAGCTGATGTATCACATTGGAGACGGATCCTTTGTACGGCACCTGACCCTCGACACCCTCGGGTACGAGTTTCAGGGTGTCTGCCACTTCCTGCTGGAAGTAGCGGTCGGCTGAACCGCGCGCCATGGCGCCGAGAGATCCCATGCCGCGATACGATTTGTATGATCGTCCTTGATAAAGGAAGATCTCGCCGGGGCTCTCGTCGGTGCCGGCAAGCAGGGAGCCGATCATAACGGCGTCGGCGCCACCGGCAATGGCCTTGGCCATATCTCCTGAATACTTGATACCACCATCGGCAATCATGGGCACACCGGCGGCACGACAAATCTCGGCGCTTTCGATTATGGCAGAGAACTGGGGCATGCCAACGCCTGCGACCATGCGTGTGGTGCAGATGGTGCCCGGGCCGATACCAATCTTCACCGCGTCGGCGCCGGCATCAATCAAAGCGCGGGCACCATCAGGCGTGGCGACATTGCCGGCGATTACTTGGGTATAATTATCGAGCGATTTGATTCGTGAAACGGAGGCAAGAACACCCGACGAATGGCCGTGCGCGGTATCCACGACAATGATGTCGGCTTCGGCTTCGAGAAGTTCTTCGGCGCGTGCGAAGCCAAGGTCACCGACACCGGTCGCGGCGGCCACGCGCAAACGTCCCTTTTCGTCCTTACAGGCATTTGGGTGCTGGGCAGCTTTTTCCATGTCCTTTACTGTAACCAGGCCAATACAGCGGTAGTCATCATCGACTACAAGGAGCTTTTCGATGCGATGTTGATGCAGTAGACGCTTGGCCTCATCCGCGGCCACCCCTTCGCGGACCGTAATTAATGGACGTCCCTGCACGCCCTTGGTCATCAATTCGCTAACCGGCTGCAACTGGTTTGTGGCGAAACGGACATCACGGTTGGTGAGAATTCCAAGTAAGCGCCCGCTACCCTGTTCGACCACGGGTATGCCTGAAATGCGATGAGTTTCCATCATGCCCAGGGCTTCGGCAAGAGGGGCATCAGGATGGATGGTTAAGGGATCTATCACCATGCCGGACTCGAACTTCTTGACCTTGCGTACCTCGAGCGCCTGTTCTTTTGGGGTTAGATTTTTATGAATAACGCCGATACCGCCGGCCTGGGCCATGGCAATGGCAAGGCCTGATTCCGTCACCGTATCCATAGCAGAGGACAGAATTGGAATGCCGAGATTGATGGTGCGCGTTAGCCGCGTGGATGTGATGGTCTCGGCGGGAAGCACGCTCGACGCCGCGGGCACCAGAATGACATCGTCGAAAGTGAGCGCCTCGCGGATGTCCATGCCATCTCCTGAAAGATTTGGCGAGGAATCATACACAGGCGCCCTGGCTTGCCAAGCGGTTTGCTGAATTGTGAGAGGTTTGCCGGGAAAGAGGAGGTTTGGAGGATGTTTAGGCGACTTTTCCGGTGCGGCGGAAGCCTCTTGCAATCACATACATTTCCGCTGAATCAGAGCGGCTGGCAGGTGGCTTGGCGTGGCGCACGCTGGAAAAAACTGTCTTCATGCGGGTAAGTAGGTCGCGCTCCGTGCCGCCCTGTAGGACCTTGGCGACAAAAGTGCCACTGGGTGCCAATAACATCTCAGCGACAGCTAGTGCGGAATCGCACAGTGCGATGATGCGTATGTGGTCCGTCCCCTGGTGACCCATGCTTGCCGGCGCCATATCGCTGAGTACGACGTCGGCATTTCCACCGAGGGCTGTGAGCAAAGCACCGGGCGTTGTCGAATCGTCGATATTGCCAACAAGCAGGATGGCGTCTTCGATGGGCTCGATAACGGTTTGGTCGAGGGCGACCACCTTGCCGTGGGCGCCATTGTGCTTGACGGCGGCTAAGGCCACCTGAGTCCAGCCACCCGGCGCGGCGCCGAGATCGAGGACCCGCTGCCCTGGCTTGAGAATGGAGAATCGTTTGTCTAATTCAAGGAGCTTGAAGGCGGAGCGTGAACGATACCCTTGCCGCTTCGCCTCGGCGACATAGGGATCATTGAGTTGGCGTTGCAGCCAGAGGGTCGATGACGTCTTGCGTCCCTTAGCCGTTTTTACGCGTACGGTTAGGTCGCGGCCTCCGGGGCCGCTGCCCTTGCCGCTGCTACGGCTTGGCCTGCCTGTGGATGATGTGTTGCTCGCCAAGGGGGCTTTATGCCTGTTCAAGTGGTGTCGAAAATATGGAATTAATTCGAGAATTTCCCGTCATCAGCCATCATAGCGAGAAGAAGCCCCTCGCGAATACCGCGGTCGGCGATGCACAGATACCCGACGGGCCAGCGTCGGCAGATGGCTTCGAGTACGGCGCAGCCGACCGTTACCAGATCGGCGCGCCGGTGTCCAATTGAAGGCAGAGCGGCCCGCCCAGCACAATCCATGGCGCTGAGTAGGGCACTTGCGCCGAATAAATGTTCAAAGGAAATTATCATACCGTCGACCTGGGACCGGTCATAGCGCTCCAGACATAGGTGCACGCCACCGAGGGTGGTTACCGTTCCCGAGGTGCCGAGCATCTGCACGTGGCCAGCAGTGACGTCAGCAGTTATTCCATGGAGTGCGTCAAAAACCGCCAGCTCAGCGTCGATACGCGCGACAATGGCTTCAAAATGTTTCGGGTGGAGGGGGTCTGACGTGTATTTCTCGGCCAGGTTTACCACCCCACAACCGATTGACAGAAAGCCTAAAATTTCGGGGTCGCTCGTTCCGTCCGTGGCAACCCAGGATAGTTCCGTGCTGCCGCCACCAATGTCGAAGATCAGACCGCGCTGCACGCTACGGTCGATTAAAGGCCTACAGCCGGCAATGGTGAGTGCGGCTTCTTCCTTGGCCGTTATTGGTTCAATGTTTAGGCCGGTTTCGGCAGTTACCTTGTTGAGAAAACCTGATTGATTCTCAGCCTGACGGCAGGCCTCCGTGGCGACGCAACGTATGCGATGGACATTGTGCCTCTGAATGCGTTGAGCGCAGATTTGTAGGGCACGGATGGTGCGCTCTACTGCCGCCTCGCTTAGCCGGCCGGTGGCGCTAAGACCCTCCCCTAGCCGGACAATGCGCGAAAAAGTTTCGATAACTTGAAAGCCATCGTCTGTGGGGTGTGCCAGCATCATGCGGCAATTATTAGTGCCAAGATCAATTGCTGCGTAAACCGTTTCACGGGGGCCACGGCGCGCAACTAAGCCGTCACGCTTGTAGCTGCGATTTCTATGCTCACGTCTTTTCCTTTCACGTTCCATGGGGAAGGCCGAATTCTCCGACATTTAATTTTCACTGTTGTCTGTTTATTGTCCCCGGACGTTTACTGCCGTCTGAGCTCGCCACCTGACAGTATTTTATGTTACCGCACCACAGGCCTTGGGAAAATGGTCCTCTTTGGTCATGACGCCGCAACCCAGGGACGTTGCTCGAACCCGCGGCCACGTGTTAGAAAATCGCCGCGCCGTGCGCGCCTGCGCCGCGAGCGCCTGATTGGGGAATGGTTTAACGGTAGAACGATCGGCTCTGACCCGGTTAGTCCTGGTTCGAATCCAGGTTCCCCAGCCATTCTGCATAAGTCGCCCGATTGACCATCAGGTCGAAGGGCGAACGCAATGAAAACTCTAGCTTTTTCCCGCGCAGCTTAAGGTTCGAAAACACAAAGGCGACCAGTTGGCGCTTTTGCTCGGTTTTCGAACGCTCGAAGATGTCCGCTGCCCGCGATGCCACGGAAATCAACGTTTCCAGGGTTGCCCGGAACCCTTCCTCGCCCGTCTGATGCTGCTCTATGCGCAGCGCGGTCTCGATCTGCTGCTCCTTCAGCTCAC
>CAUZNJ010000093.1:0-7193 GCA_963580965.1 Alphaproteobacteria bacterium
GAGGCAAGTTGTTGATCTTCACTTCTTAAATTTCTTAGCCTTCTCGTTTATTTCAAAAAAAGCTCGACGACCCACTTCCTCACCCCATCGTTCGCCAACCTGAATAAGTTCTTTCGTTAGTTCTGGCATAACGGTAATTGTCTTTTTACCCAGCGGCGTTTTGTACCACGCAAGCATTTCAAGAATTTCATTATGGGTAAAATATTTATCGTAAACAGCAGCAGCTCTCCAGTAATAATCCCCCTTGTCAGATTTAAACCTTTCTTTAAAAAACTGCGCTAATTTTTTAGAATTATCTTCCGATATATTTGGAGACAAACCCTTAAATACTAGTGGCATTAAGGTATTAGTTAGATGGTTAATTTGCACATCCATTACGGCGTCTATACCACTAACTTTTAATAACTCAGTTATTGCGCTGAGTTTAGAATCCGAAACCCCCTGTGCCAGACTTTGGAAGGGAAAAACAACCACCAATGCCAACAATAGTGGAATCATAAAACGGGTCATACTTCAGCCTCTATTTGCAGGGAAAAGCGTCCATCAAAGATAGCATTTCCCTTTGTGGGCTAAGTTAAAAGGGACAACGCGCCCAGCGTGAGGGTTATCAGACGCATCATGGCTACCTTTAATTGCCCTCAGCCCGGGTTGGTGGCTCCTTGGTCTGAAGTTCGTCTTTCGTCTTCACAATTTGAGTGTAAAATAAAATCGGTAATTATTCTACTAAGTATTTATATTTACGTCTTAAAATATATATGAATATCAGTGCGCTAAAAAACATTGTAAGGCTATAAGTTGCAGCCGGTATTACAATCGCCCCACCATTGAATAATAGAGATGATACGGCAATAGCTACAGTGCCATTTTGCAATCCGCACTCTATTGTGATAGCAATTTTTTGTTTAATTTTTGATCCTATTACTGAAGCTAATACCCAAGAAATTAATATCATAGTTATATTAAGTATAAATGTTATAAACCCTGCATCAGCGTAATATTCAAGTATATTATTACGCTCTTGAAATATCGCACTAATTAGAACTATTATGAAAATAATGGTAGATATTTTCTTGCTTAATTCAGAGAATTTTACCGCAAATATTGGAAAAAAATGTTTAACAAATAAACCAATAATTACCGGCATTGTGACGATAGAGAAAACACCAATAGCAATCCGTAAAATTGATATTTCACTATTTACAGATTTTCCAAAAAAATGAGCATAAGAAAAACCAACAATTAACGGTATTGTAATTACACTCAACAGACTAACGAAAGCTGTGAGAGAGATAGATAATGCAACGTCACCGCGACCAAAAGATGTAAGTATATTGGAAGTAACACCGCCAGGTGCCGCCGCTATAATCATTATACCTAGTGCAATTTCTGGTGATACAGTGAAGCTTGATGCAAGAATAAATCCAACTATCGGCAATATAACTACTTGTGACAGAAGCCCTGCAATAAAATCTTTTGGTTGAAGAATAACACGGGAAAAATCTTTTGTGGTTAATCCAAGACCAAGTGAAAACATTATAAAAGCTAATGCTAATGGCAAAATTATATTTGTTAAGATACTCATTTTTGTAATTCGCCTCGTTCTATACAAAACAATATTATGGGTTATTTTTCCGCAACATTTTTCGGCGGCGCCCACCATACCATCTAGAATTCACCCACGGAGAACAGCCCAGCCAGACCTAGCTATTTTTTTCCTCAGCATCAGCGGCAGTCAGCTTATTAAATCTTATTCGGGACAAAGCTCTCGGGGTTTGCCATCCCCCACCAGCGCCCATAAATCGTATCGTTAGGCGCATTGAGAAGGCAGCCCGGGGCCATAAATTTATAAATTGTGTCGGCGGAATGTACCTGATTTTTATCCATGCGCACCCGCAGGTGGTGCGGTTGCAACTGCTCCGGACCATCGAGGCCAGCGGCGCTGACATAATCGGCCAATGCCCTAAGCGTATTTTGGTGGAACAGATGGACGCGCGGACCTTTGTCGGCGACAACGAGGCCAGCCTGGCGCCGTTTATCCTGGGTAGCAACTCCAGTCGGGCAATGGCCCGTGTGACACTTCTTAGTTTGCACGCAACCAATGGAGAACATGAAAGCCCGCGCAGCATTACACCAGTCGGCGCCCAACGCCATGTTGGCGGCCATACTGTGCCCATCGAAAACCTTACCCGCCACACCGATGCGGATACAGTCGCGCAATCCGGCGCCAGTCAAAGCATTGACGGCAAAAATCAGACCTTCCCGTAAGGGCGTGCCGACGTGGTTTGACAGTTCGATCGGCGCCGCGCCGGTGCCGCCCTCAGAACCATCAATGACTATAAAATCAGGCGTAATGCCGGTTTTCAGCATAGCCTTGATTATAGCCAGAAATTCCCATTGGTGCCCTAAACATAACTTAAAGCCAACGGGTTTTCCGCCCGAAAGCTTGCGCAATTTAGCGATCCATTCGATCAACCCGACCGGCGTTGAAAACGCGCTGTGGCTGGGTGGAGAGACGACGTCCTCCCAAGGCGGAACTCCTCGGGCTCTGGCGATCTCAGGCGTCACCTTTATCCCCGGCAAAAAGCCACCATGCCCCGGCTTGGCGCCTTGGTTAAGCTTTATCTCGATCATCTTTACCTGATCCAGAGATGCGGTGTCGGTAAAGCGGTCTTCATCGAAGCCGCCGTCGGCTCGCCGGCAGCCGAAATAACCCGTGCCAATTTCCCAGACGATGTCGCCGCCATGCTTGCGGTGCGCTTCGGAAAGCCCGCCTTCCCCTGTATCGTGATAAAAATTTCCCATTTTTGCACCGAGGTTCAGCGCCTCCACAGCTCCAGCGCTGAGCGAACCAAAACTCATCGCCGATATATTAAGGACGGAAATGCTGTAAGGCTTCGTGCAATGCTTGCCGCCTATCGTAACGCGGTAATCATGGTGCTTGTTTGGCTTTGCTTGAATGGCGTGATTAATCCACTCGTACTGCGTCGAATACACATCAAGGTCAGTACCGAAAGCCTGCACCCCCTCGATACCCTTTGAGCGGCGATAAACGAGAGCCCGCTGATTGTGATTGAACGGCCGGCCCTCCTGGTCGTCATCCAATAGGTACTCGCGCATATACGGACGCTGCCACTCGAAGAACCAGCGGATATGGGCACTGATGGGATAAAGACGCATCAGCGTATGTTGAGCCTGGGTTAAGTCCCAAATTCCTACGGCAAGCAGGGGGGCCAGCCCCAAAAGCGGCCATAGCCATGCTGTCCCCACCGAAAGCCCAAAAATGGAGCAGACAATTGAGACCAAGACGATAGTGGCGAAAGGTAAATAGCGGGTCACATATATATATTAAACGTCTGCGTACCGAACGTATACACAGAGCTACTCAAGCTCAGATGGTTCTGCCAATTAACGTCAACAACCACTGATGATATTTGGCAATTAAGAAGTGATCATTACGTAAACCAAGTGTGGAGCTGGTGCAGCACACCCAGGTTGTTATGGGCTTTGGCATGCCCATATTCAGCAAAAATTAAAAGCACCACTTCACCTCAGTGGGTTATGGAAAAGCAACTTAGATGGGCCGTGGAAATAGATGAGATAAAGCATGACATAGGGTACAGGCTAATGCCACGCCTCAGATCTGGCTTCAACATTGTATTCCGGCCATAAGCTCAAGAGACTTGCAAATACCACCCAGCTGGCGTTAATCCACTTAATCACACCATAAAATATGATCATCATCTCGCCTTGGGCACTACGCTACTTAGCATCGAGAAGGAGTTTTAAAGTATGTTCCGCGATCAGCTCAGCGACCGACTCGCTGAGGCCGCAAAAGCAAAATCAGCGCTGCTAGAAAAGGCTCGCGCCGCATCAAAACGTGACGACCCCGAGGTTCTTGCCCGCCAACAGGCACGCCGCGAGATCTCCGAGGCACGTACCATCCGTGTCGCCCAGCGTCAGGCCGTAAAGGCTGCCGAAGCCGAGCGCAAGGCAGTAGAAGATGCCCGCCTGGCAGCGGAAGCTGCGGCCGCCGCCATTGCGGAGGCCGAAGCCTTCGTGCAGGAACAGAAAGACATCGCTGACCGCGAGGTCGCTATGGAAGCCGAGCGTAAGGTCGCCCGCGATGCCCGCTACGCCGCGCGTAAGGCGCGCAAGGGCCGATGAGGTAGCCACCGAAACCCGGGCGATAGTGGTATGGTTACCATCTACGTCGATGCTGACGCCTGTCCGGTAAAGGACGAAACCGTAAGGGTTGCAGCCCGCCACGGATTGAGAACTATAATGGTCAGCGACGGAGGTCTTCGCCCCAACCCATCTCCCATAGTCGAGATGATCATCGTCAGCCAAGGCGCCGATGCAGCCGATGATTGGATCGCCGAGCATATCGACAAGGCCGATATCTGCATCACCAATGATATTCCGCTGGCCGCCCGCTGCCTAGCAGCCGGCGCCTTGGCACTGAAACCCAACGGCGAGCTGTTCACCCATGACAGCATTGGCATGGCGCTAGCCAACCGCGATCTCATGCAGACCCTGCGGGAAACCGGCGCCATCACCGGCGGCCCCCGCCCATTTGCCGGGGCGGACCGCTCAAATTTCCTCAACCGCCTGGAGGTCGCCGTGCAGACGGCCAAGCGCCTTTGTTAGAAATCAGATTAAATAATTATGATGAATATTTTATATATTGATTATTTTTTTGAAACTGGCTGCTGAACCAATAGCATCACACCAATTATCGCCGGTGGGATACCAGCCATGATAAAACCATAGGTATAGCTGTCGGTCAGGGTGAGGATCGCGCTGAAGCTTAGTGGAATGATGATCTGGCCCAAGGCGCTGAATGCCAGCACACCGCCAGTCATGCCACCAGCATGGCCCGGCGGCGCCAGGCGAGCAACCTCTGAAAGCATCACCCCGTGCCAACCGAGAGCCGTCGAGGTGACGACGACAGAGACAGCAAGGATCTGCGCATAATGCCATTCAGGGCTGAAAAAACCGGTCGCAATTGACGCCGCCGACATGGTGAAGCCAAGTCCCGACAATATCCGCCACGGCGTTGACCAGACGCTGGCGACATATCCCCACAGCATGCGCGCCGGCAAGCCTATCAATGTGGCCATGGCGAAGAGGCCGCCGGCCTCGGTCAATGAATAGCCAAGCCTTTCGGTGAGGAACAAAATGAGAAAGGTTGTGTAGCTAATTTGCAAACCGACAAAGGCAAACATGGAAATTGCTAAAGCACGAAGGTCGGGCGAGCGGATAATAGTAATGAGAACAAACTTGATCCCTTGCGGCGATAGGCTTGCGTCCGGATCGCGGTCTTGGTCCAGTTCATTGCGCGTCGGCTCCAGAATTATGGCAAATCCGGTACATAGGGCTGCGATCGCCAGCATGGCACCCTGCCAACCGAACTGAAGGACAAAAAAGGGCAACACCAGACCGCCGATCATGATACCAAAGGGCACCGCAGTCTGTTTAGCCGAGAACACCATTGGCGCCTGTTTCGACGGGGTAACCCGCGCGAGAATTTGCGAGCTAGCCGGCGTCGCCGACGCCGTGCCAAGTGTTAGCGCGATGGCTGTAATGAGAAACGGCCACAGCAGACCGGAGGCAGCACAAGTTAGGCCGATTCCAACGCACACAAGGCCAACCTGGCTAATGCGTAATCCACCAAAGCGGCGGATGTAGTTGCCGCAGCTGAGCATAATAAATATCTGCACGAAGGCCGAGAAGCTGATGTAATAGCCAACATAGGCGGCCGACAGACCAAGGTCCGGCAGCGCCGCCGGTGCAACGATGGGAATGACGTTCTTCGCCAGGGTGGCAAAGGTTTGTTGAAGGAACATGGCGACTAGAGCGACGATGAGAATACGATTCACGAGAGGCCGTATGAGTTGTGTGGGACAAGACCGAGGTCGCAAGTTAATTCTTGCCATCCTGAAAGGCCAGCGGCGATGAAGTATTTCACACTATATTTCGAGGCCTCTTCGCGCACCTGCTTGCGGACAAGCAACATCACTCCGGTGACCGCAGGAAGCACCGCCGCCATGATAAAAAGCCTACCTAATTATCAAAAGGTGCGCCGGCGCAAGTCCCGACGCGGTGGTGGTTATATAAAGGTTTTTGCCAATGTACCCGGCGTCCATGGCAGCATTGTTGTACGCCCGTAGAGCAAAAGCCAGAAGAGCCAGAGACAGTCAGCCGTCGCGCCTAGATGATGAGACTTGACCCCTAACCCGCCGGACTGCTTGCATGGCGATAGCCCTGAGGAAAATACGGACTAGCGTCGATCAGAAGGGCCGGTCGCCTCGCACCAGGAGGCGGTAGAGATAACGATGCTGGCTATGGTCATAATCGAAACCGGCCTTGTGCAGGGCCGAGCGGTTGTCCCAGATCAACATATCACCAAGCTTCCACTGGTGGACGTATGTGAATTCTGGCTTGGTCAGCTTGACCGTCAAGTCAGCTATGAATTCCTGACTGTCTTCCGGCGACATGCCGATGATGTGGTCGAGCTTAGTGGGATGAAACCACACAGCCTTGCTGCCGTTCACTGGGTGGGTACGGACCAGCGGCTGAACCACCTGCTTGATGTTCTTTTCCACCTGTTCACGGATGATGTCAGGATTGCTATGATCAACGGCCCGACCAACTAGCTGATTGACCGTCTTCATAACGGTGATTTTTTGTTTTAGATCATTAGGTAACGCCTCATATCCGGCACGCGCATTGCACAGTGACGTACCGCCGCCCTGGTCCGGCAGCTCGATCGGATACAGCGAGGTAAATTTCGGCGGGAATTCCTGATTGGTGTGATCCGTATGCCATTTAGCGCTCGTTGCAACCTTCGCCTGCTTGCCTTCGCTGTTCAGGTTGCGGTTAGACAAGGTGCTGACAAGAGGCACACCATCTGCAAGGTAGCGCCGGTTCTGGTCTTCCATAACCTCACCAAACAGCTGGCCGGCGGCGAGATAATCAGCCGCAGTAAATTCCTGATCGCGGATACATAGCGCGATATTATCTTCGAGGAGCGTGTTTAGCCGCAGGCGCATTGCCTCGGATACGGGCTGGCGCAGGTCGATGCCGCGAACCTCAACGCCGACATTATCGGAGAGCTTGTCGATCGTCAGTTCCGGTTCTTTTGCAATAACATTCATGCCCGTTCTCTCCGCGTTTTCTATGCCTCCTTAAGG
>CAUZNJ010000094.1:0-7183 GCA_963580965.1 Alphaproteobacteria bacterium
ACTCCTTCTTAAGAAAAATAAGATCGATTATATTATAGGCACCGGGACCATCAAAGATTCTGAAACAGTTTCCGTCGACCCCGGCAAGGGCAAAAAGAAGATTACTCTGAAGGCCGACAGCATCGTCATTGCCACAGGTTCCGAACCAGCGCCGCTCACCGGTGTCAACGTGGATGAAAAAAGCATCATCACCTCAACCAGCGCACTCAAACTTCCCAAGGTCCCGAAGTCGATGATCGTCATCGGGGCTGGTGTCATCGGGCTAGAAATGAGTTCCGTCTGGCGCCGCCTCGGCACCAAGGTGACCGTTATCGAATTTTTAGACCGCATCCTTCCCGGCATGGACAATGAGCTTGCCAAGACAGCCCAGCGAATCCTCACTAAACAGGGCCTGGAATTCCGCCTTACCACGAAGGTCACGGCGGCCGCAGCATCCAGCCGCGGCGTCACCGTCACCGCTGAGCCAGTGAAGGGCGGCACCGTGGAAACCCTGAAGTCAGATATTGTTTTGCTAGCCATCGGCCGCCGCCCCTATACGAAGGGACTTGGCCTTGAATCGGCAGGCGTCCCTCTCGATGATCGGGGCCGCGTTGTTGTTGATTGCGAATTCCAGACAGCCATCCCGGGTATCTATGCCATCGGCGACGTCATTCACGGCCCGATGCTGGCCCACAAAGCGGAAGAGGACGGCGTTGCGGTTGCCGAGTTGCTGGCCGGCAAGCCCGGCCTCGTCGATTATAATCAAGTGCCCGGCATCGTCTATACTTGGCCAGAGATTGCCGCCGTCGGCGCCACCGAGGAAAAGTTGAAAGAGAACGGCGTTCCCTACAAGGTCGGAAAGTTCCCCTTTACCGCCAATTCCCGCGCCAGGGCCAACGCTGACACTGATGGCTTCGTAAAGGTTATTGCCCACGGCGAAACAGATGCCCTGCTCGGCTGCCACATCGTCGGACCATTGGCCGGCGAACTAATCCAGGAGGCCGTAACCGTCCTTGCCTTTGGCGGCGCAGCCGAGGACATCGCCCGCATCTGCCACGGCCATCCAGGTATGGGCGAAGCGGTTAAGGAAGCAGCAATGGCCGTCAACGGACACGCCATTCATATCTGATGCAATACCAAATCTTTCAGGCTGACTTATATTTCGGAGTCACTCGATCGCGCGCGCGGATGCGCTTCCCGATAGACCGCCGCCAGCCGGCCCGAATCCACCGCTGTATAGCGCTGAGTCGTCGATAGCGATGCATGCCCGAGGAGTTCCTGAATCGTCCGCAAGTCACCGCCGCCAGCCAAAAGGTGAGTGGCAAAGCTATGGCGAAGCGCATGCGGTGTCGCCGTTTCAGGCAGGCCAAGTTCACGGCGCAATTGGCGAACCTGACGTTGCACCACGCCAGCCTGTAGCCGTCCACCCCGAACGCCAACAAAGAGTGGATCATCCGGCTTGAGGGGGTAAGGACAGACACAAAGGTAAGCTTCAACAGCCTCATCCACTACTGGCAATACGGGGACCAGCCTTTGCTTGTTTCCCTTCCCCGTTACGGTAATGACGCCTGCACGCGGTGCTTGTTGCCGATCTAGGGACAGAGCCTCCCCTATCCGCAGGCCACAGCCATAGAGTAGGATCAAAAGCGCTACATTACGCTTTGCGACCCAAGGTTCGACATCAGCATTGCCCGCCGTTTCCAACACACTGAGGGCTTCACCTTCCGCCAATGCTTTGGGTAGCGAACGGGGCAGGCGCGGCGTGCGCAGCGACCCGATTGCCGCGTTATGCACCAGCCCGCGCCGATCGAGACGGCGGAACAGGCTGCGCAAGGAAGACAGTGCCCGGGCAGTCGATGCCCGTGACAGGCCACGCCGCTGACATTGCGCCAACCAGGCCCGGAAGTCCTTAGGACTTAATGCGGATAGGTCCACAACCCCCGGCTTAAACCCTCTGTAGTCAGTAAGAAATGTGAAGAACGCGGCCACGTCGCGGCCATATGCGTCCAATGTATATTCAGAAAAGCGCCGTTCCCCGCGCAGCCACTCAATCCATTCCGCTACCGCAGCAGCCACGGCCGGCTCGGCGGCAAGCGGTGCAGGGTTACCGGAAGCCACCTTTATTCCTGATCGCTCAGCAAACGTTCAGCACAACATTCGGCGACGCGCGCCAGAAATACGATCGAGTCTGTCGCCAGCCCGGCATGGAAGTCACCACTGCCGTGAGAACCAAGTGCCAGGATGCCGCCAGGAAGATGCCCCGTTGGCCGCAATCGAACCAAAGCCGCAGATCGAACCAGACCGGCCTTGTCGCCAAATATGGTGCCATCGTCACTGGCCTCGCTCAGCAGCACGACATCGCCGTTGCCCAGAAATTGGTCGGGCAGCCCTAGGGGCAGCTGACGCACGTCCGGAGATACCAAGTCAAAAATTGGGGTTTTCGGGGGCTCAAAGCCAATTATCACGACGTCCAGATCAAGTAGTAGCGGCAGATCGTTGCCGATGATGCCTGCCAGCTGGGCGAAGTCATTGGCAGCGAGAAGAGCGTGGACCGCGTTATACGTTCGGTTTTGGACTGAAAGGTTACCCCGGCTAACATCAATCAAGTCCATGGACGAGCTGCGCAGGTTATCGATTTCGCCGCGCAGACGTTCCAGCATGAACTGCTGCATGTCGATGACCGAATCGCCACTCCAGCGGCCCGGAGGTAAGAGGGATTGGACAAGTTCCGGATGACGGATTAGGAAGTCGCTATTGTCGTGGAGGTAGCTGGCGACGCTCGCGTCGTCAATCGTGCCGCCCGCATTGACCGATTCTTTTTTGCTACCTCCCTTATTTGGATCGACGTCGGGGTCATTCGTCCCTTTATTCACAATAACTTACCCCTTTCGGCTTCCTTTTCATGGGTGACCGGTTCGCGTCCGGCCCCGCAACGGATACAATGTATCCCATGGCGCCACCCTGCACCAGTTCAGCTCCGACGGATACCAAGCCCTACCCAGCGGGCAGCCGGGTCGGCGTATTGCTGCCCTTGCCCTTGGAAGGCGCTTATGACTACCGGGTTCCGGATAACATTGCATTAGGCCCTGGCGACTTCGTCGTCGTGCCTTTAGGAGGACGCGAATCCATTGGCGTAATCTGGGGGAAAGGCGAGGGCGCCGTCGACGAAGGCCGCCTGCGTCTGGTCTCTAAACGCCTCGACGCGCCACCCATGGGTGGCGACATGCGGCGCTTCATTGCCTGGGTGGCAAAATACACCCTGTACCCCATCGGCGCGGTACTGCGCATGGCGATGAGCGTTCCCGATGCCCTCCATCCGCCGCGTCCAGAAGTCGCATTCGCCATTGCCGTCAATGCCCCCACGATACGAATGACACCAGCACGCGAGAAGGTGCTGGCAGCGCTCCGAGGCGGGCCGCCACGGTCGGCGAGCGCACTCGCCCGCACGGCAGGAGTGACTCCTGGGGTTATCTTGGGGCTGGCCAAAGTAGGCATGTTGGAATGCCGCATGCTTACTCGAAATCTCCCTGTCGATTTGCCCGACTGGCGTTTGCCAGGGCCAAGCCTTTCCCCTGAACAGACCATCGCCGCAGCCGACTTCTCAGACATGGTTGGCAAGGGTTTCTCGGTAAGTCTGCTCGATGGCGTGCCCGGATCAGGTAAGACCGAGGTTTACTACCAAGCCGTGGCCGAAGCCCTGAAACAGGGACAGCAGGTCCTCGTTCTGCTGCCAGAGATTGCCCTTTCCACGCAATGGCTGGATCGCTTTCGCCAGCGCTTCGGATCTCCACCGGCATTATGGCATTCTGAAGTGACCGGGGCCCAGCGCCGCGCCACCTGGCGGGCTGTGGCTGAAGGCCGTGCAACGGTCGTGGTCGGCGCCAGGTCCGCTCTGTTTTTACCGTTTCCAGATCTTGGTCTGATTGTTGTCGATGAAGAACATGACGCCGCCTATAAGCAGGAGGAAGGCGTTATCTACAACGGCCGCGATATGGCCGTGGTGCGCGCCAATCTCTCGGGCTTTCCAATAATTCTCTGTTCGGCAACCCCGTCACTGGAGACCGTGGCAAACGTCACTGCTGGGCGCTATACCAGCCGCCACCTCCCCGACCGGCATGGCGCAGCCGCCACCCCAAAAGTCGAGTTAATCGACATGCGGACGACACCAGCTCCGCCCGGCGCCTGGCTATCACCGCCGGTACGTCAAGCCTTAACGGAGACACTAGGCCGATCAGAACAGGCAATGTTGTTTCTCAACAGGCGCGGTTATGCCCCGTTAACCCTATGCCGCACCTGCGGTCATCGCATGCAGTGCCCGCGCTGCACGGCCTGGCTTGTCGAACACCGCCAAATCAGTCGCTTGCAATGCCACCATTGCGGGCATGCCCTACCGCTTCCCAACGCCTGCCCTGCCTGTGAGGCCGAGGGCGGATTGGTGGCACTCGGCCCCGGCATCGAGAGACTCGCCGAAGAAGTGGATAGCCTATTCCCAGACATCCGTCGCGTCGTCGTTGCCAGCGATACCTTGCGCGGCCCCGCAGCGGCGGCAGAAATCGTAAGTGCCATGGAAGAACGCCGCATCGACTTGGTCATTGGCACCCAGGTCCTTGCGAAGGGGCATCACTTTCCGCACCTAACTCTGGTCAGCGTCATTGATGCAGACCTTGGCCTTTCCGGCGGCGATTTGCGAGGCGCCGAGCGCACCTTTCAGCTCCTCTACCAAGTAGCAGGGAGGGCCGGCCGTGCCGAGCGGCAAGGGCGCGTACTAATGCAAACCTACATGCCGGAACATCCTGTCATGGCCGCCCTGGCTGGCGGCGACCGCGATCGCTTTATCGCCGCCGAATCCGCGGCCCGCCAGCTCGATGGGATGCCTCCCTATGGTCGACTGGTTGCACTTGTCTTGTCAGCGCCCAGTGAATCGGCGGTCGCCAGCGCGGCCCGAGCGCTCGCACGTAAAGCACCCCATGGTGCTGGGATCAACGTCCTTGGCCCAGCACCAGCACCGCTTTCCCTACTACGTGGACGTTACCGCTGGCGTTTTCTTGTCAAGGTTAGCCGTGAAATACCAGTTCAACCCCTCATTAGGCAATGGCTAGCATCAGCGTTACCACCCAGCCAAGTACGCATCCAGGTCGATGTCGATCCCTATAGTTTCTTGTGAGCCGATCATGATCATCATGAAAATAAGAAAGTGCTTCAACGGTCACAAACAGTGGTCACATAAGACCACATTTTGCTGCGCGCCGAGCAGATCGTAAACGGTTTCCACTTGCCGCCAGTTAACTAGCAAGACGACCGTCATGCGAATCATTAATGTATTGAATTGACTTGTTTTTCTGGCACGCGGAATAGCTAGCAGGTCTGCTTGCCAGGGCGGTATGAGTATGGTAGATAACTGGCGATTTCGCTCTGAGGTTGTCGTTTTGGGGCGGGTGATTTCTTTTGATTGGAGAGGCAATCGCCGCTCCTTTGTCGTTTTCAGGAATCAGACGAAAGACCTCCCAGGTGCCATCAAAAACCCAAGGGACTACCGGTCTTGCCGGACGTTATGCTGCGGCGCTTTTTGAGCTGGCCGATGAGGCTAAACGGCTCGACGTCGTCGCTGACGATCTGCGGTTTCTGAGCCGGATGATCGAAGAGAACTCCGAACTTGTCCGGCTTATCTATTCGCCGATTTTGTCGCGCGACGCACAGGGAAATGCCTTAGCTGCTATCATGGAAAAGGCTGGCATCAGCGAGCTAACCCGCCAGTTTGTCGGCCTCGTCGGCGCCAATCGTCGATTGTTCGTGCTCGCCGATATGATGCGCGCCTATCTGGCTGCACTGGCGCTGCAGCGCGGCGAAGTCACCGCCGAGGTCGTTTCCGCCAAGGCACTAACTGAGAAGCAGACCCATGCGCTAGTCGACGGCTTGAAACGCGCCGTTGGCGCCGCCGTATCGCTGGATTCCCGGATTGATCCGGGCTTGCTTGGCGGTCTAGTAGTAAAA
Organism: Alphaproteobacteria bacterium; assembly: GCA_963580965.1. Lineage (GTDB taxonomy): Bacteria > Pseudomonadota > Alphaproteobacteria > Rhodospirillales > CAMCUA01 > CAMCUA01. Next base: position 5,971 of record CAUZNJ010000094.1, read on the forward strand.
TTGGGCTCGCGCATGGTCGACAGCTCGTTGCGTACCAAGTTGCAACGTCTGCGCCTTGCCATGAAAGGGGTTGGTTAATGGAGATCCGGGCTGCGGAAATTTCCGCGATCCTCAAGGAACAGATCGCAAATTTTGGCACCGAAGCCGAAGTTGCCGAAGTCGGTCAGGTGCTGTCCGTAGGTGACGGCGTCGCCCGCGTCTATGGTCTCGATAAGGTGCAAGCTGGCGAAATGGTCGAGTTTCCCGGCGGCATCCGGGGCATGGCCCTAAATCTTGAGAACGATAACGTGGGCGTCGTGATCTTCGGCGACGACCGTGATATCAAGGAAGGTGATACGGTAAAACGCACCGGGACCATCGTTGATGTCCCCATCGGCCTCGGGCTTCTCGGTCGTGTCATTGACGCCCTTGGGAATCCTATCGACGGGAAAGGCCTGCTCGACGCCAAGGAACGTCGTCGCGTCGACGTCAAGGCCCCCGGCATCATACCGCGCAAGTCGGTGCATGAACCGATGCAGACCGGCCTCAAGGCCATCGATAGCCTGATTCCGATCGGCCGCGGCCAGCGCGAATTGATCATCGGCGATCGCCAGACCGGCAAAACAGCCATCATCATCGACACAATTCTTAACCAGAAGAGCATCAACGACGCGGCCCAGAACGATAATGAAAAGCTGTTCTGCATATATGTTGCCGTCGGCCAAAAGCGTTCAACCGTCGCCCAGATCGTCAAGACACTGGAGGAGAACGGCGCACTCGAATACACCATAATCGTCGCAGCCACCGCCTCCGAACCGGCCCCACTGCAATTCCTAGCGCCTTACACCGGCTGCACGATGGGCGAATTCTTTCGTGACAACGGTATGCACGCAGTTATTTTTTACGATGATTTGTCGAAACAAGCCGTCGCCTACCGCCAGATGTCACTGCTGCTGCGCCGGCCACCCGGGCGGGAAGCCTACCCGGGCGACGTCTTCTATCTGCATTCCCGCCTGCTGGAACGCGCCGCCAAGATGAACGATAGCATGGGAGCTGGTTCTCTGACGGCGTTACCCGTCATTGAGACTCAGGCCAATGACGTAGCTGCTTATATTCCGACCAACGTCATTTCGATCACCGACGGCCAGATTTTTCTAGAAACTGACCTTTTCTATCGCGGCATCCGGCCGGCAGTGAACGTCGGCCTCTCGGTCAGCCGCGTCGGCTCTGCCGC
>CAUZNJ010000095.1:0-7175 GCA_963580965.1 Alphaproteobacteria bacterium
GACGGCCTGGCGGTCGTCTTCGGATCGTAGCGGCGGGTCGAGCTTGGCGAAGGTGCGATATTCGCCGACGGCGGCTTCGTTAAGGGCGAAATAGGGCGGCGCTGTATCGCATGTGATGTTGAGCCCGCGTGCTTTGGCTCGGCGTACGGCGTTAAGAGCCTCGCTGGTTGACAGATGGGCGAAGTGCAGGCGACCGCCGGTAAGTTCGGCTAGGCGGATATCACGCTCGACCATGATTACTTCGGCTACCGGGGACATGCCGGACAGACCCAGTCGGGCGGCGGTTTCACCCGAGTTCATAACCCCACCGCCAAGAAGCTCGGGTTCCTGGGCATGCTGGACGATCATTAGGCCGAAGGTGGCGGCATAGCTGAGCGCGCGCGACATGACCCGCGCGTTGGTCAAGGGCTTGATGCCGTCGGTAAAGGCTACAGCGCCGGCCTCGGACAACAGGCCGATTTCGGCCAGCTCTTTGCCTTCTAGCTGCTTGGTGATGGCGGCGTAGCCGTAGACCTTGGCGAGGCCGACCTTGCGCGCTCGTCGGGCGACGAATTCCAGCACCGACATGTCGTCGATGACCGGCTGGGTATTGGGAAGGCAGATCATCGAGGTGACGCCACCGGCCGCCGCCGCGCGACCGGCGGTCAATAGGGTCTCTTTATATTCCTCGCCGGGTTCGCGCAATTGCACGCGGATATCGACAAGGCCGGGCGCTAGGCACAGGCCGTTACAGTCGATGATGGCGGCGTCGGCCGGGGCCGTATCGGTAGTGATGGCGGGGCCGAGATCGGCGATGACCTCGCCGTCAGTTAATAAACCACCGCAAGCATCGAGCCCGCTCGCCGGGTTAATCAGCCGGGCGTTGACATAGACGACCCGTCCCGGTGCCTGGCGCGGCGGCAGCAGATCGGGTTCGTAGCCGATCATGGTGCCGGTCTCGTGTAGGTACCGTAGGGTGACGGCCGCGCCCAGAATCCGACCGTTCTACTTGGATCTCGAGTAGGATTTAAGGGGATGTGGAAGTGGGTTTGTGATGGAGGGGAGAGCTGTGATGAATGGCTGTAGAGGTGGGTTTTAAACCCGCTTTTGTTAACGAAAGCCATGAGTGAAGGACGGTGTCCTTGCGCTGTACGAGGTGCGGCGGTTTCCTGCCATACCCCTTTCACTCCCGTATAGCCCCCCACTCCCAAGCGGGTGTCATGAGGGGTGTCGGCGGGAAAGGCTCCGAACTCGGTGCAGGCGGAGCGCATCCTGTTAAGGAAGAGAAGCGTTGCGGCGATGGGGTCATGGGGAGGAACGGGATGCATCATAGGTTGTTATCGCCCGAGTTGGGTAGATTAGCGGCGAGAATTTCGACCACCGCCATGCGTACAGCGACGCCGATTTCTACCTGTTCGCGGATGGCGCTGCGGCCAAAGTCGTCGGCTACATCGGAATCTATCTCGACGCCCCTATTCATTGGTCCAGGATGCATGATCAGGGCATCGGGCTTGGCTCCGGAGAGCTTCTCGTAATCGAGGCCAAAATATTGGAAATACTCGCGAATACTGGGGAAGAAGGAGCCGTGCATGCGCTCCGTCTGCAAACGCAACATCATCACGATATCGACGTCGATAAGGCCCTCGCGCATGTTGTGGAAGACCTCGACACCGAGGCGCTCGGCCTGAGATGGGATCAGGGTACGGGGAGCGATGATGCGCACCCGCGCCCCCATGGTGTTCAACAGGTGGATATTGGAGCGTGCCACGCGGGAATGCAGGATATCGCCGCAGATGGCCACTGTTAGGCCGGCCAGTCTGCCTTTGCGGCGGCGGATAGTCAGGGCGTCTAGCAGAGCCTGAGTTGGATGTTCGTGGCTGCCATCGCCAGCGTTGATTACGGCGCAGTTGACCTTTTCGGCTAGTAGCTGCACGGCGCCGGAATCCGGGTGGCGGACGACCAGAACATCGGGGTGCATGGCGTTCAGGGTCATCGCCGTATCGATAACCGTCTCGCCCTTTTTGATGGAGCTGGTGGCAATCGACATATTGATTACATCGCCGCCAAGCCGCTTCCCGGCCAACTCAAAAGAGGTGCGTGTCCGCGTTGAGGTCTCAAAGAACAGATTGATCAGGGTGCGACCGCTGAGCACGGAGTTTTTCTTGTCGGCGTGGCGATTCTGTTCGACGTAGCCCTCGGAGGCATCGAGAAGATAGGTAATTTCATTAGGGGAAAGGCCTTCGATTCCGAGTAGGTCTCGGTGAGGGTAGACGCTAGAATCAAAAGCCTGGGTAGTCATTAAAAAGGGATTATAGGGGGGAGTTGAGGTGGGGGCAAGATGGGGTCGCCGTCGATATGTTGCGTCGAGGTACGGGATGTTGTTCCAAATCGGGCAGCGCTATCGTGAATGGCAAAATAGGTGGGATATAAACCCGGGTGTTTCGATGGGCCTGAGTTCTATTGATGCCTGAAAGTATGCTTTCCTTTCTCGTGGGCGCAGCGCACAATTAGTCATGGATAAAGAGCCCGATATCTACCGGACGGCGCAGTCGCTAATCCGCGAACATGGCGACAAGGCTGCCGAACAGGCGGCCCGCAAGGTCGAGGCGATGATGGATTGTCGCGACCTGAACGGCCACCGTACCTGGCGCTGGGTATTGCGCGCTGTCGACCAACTTCAGTCAAAACAGCCGCCTAAGGGCAGTAAGTCGGTGCATTGAGTGCGGCGTTTCGGCCGCATGTTTTCAGCATAGATCCAGAGTATTGCAGGCTTGGGCTGGTTTGAAGCTTGCATGATTTGGCGTGCTGTTGGCTCAGGCCTTCATTTTGTAGCCGGTGCGGAAGATCCACCAGATGATGGCCAGGCACAGCACCAGGAAGCCCACTGTCATGCCCAGGCTGATGGCGATGTTGACGTCGGCGATCTCGTAGAAGCTCCAGCGGAAGCCGCTGATCAAATAGACCACCGGATTGAATAGGCTCACCTTTTGCCAGAAGGGCGGTAGCATATCGATTGTGTAAAAACTGCCGCCGAGGAAGGTCAGCGGGGTAATGATCAGCATCGGCACCATTTGAAGCTTCTCAAAGCCATCGGCCCAGATGCCTATAATGAAGCCTAACAGGCTGAAGGTGATGCAGGTGAGTATCAGAAAGGCCACCATCCATACCGGATGGGCAATCTGCAACGGCACGAGAAACCCGGCCGTTGCCAGAATGATGATGCCGAGGATGAGCGACTTGGTGGCGGCCGCGCCGACAAAACTAATGACTATTTCGACGAAGGAAATGGGGGCCGACAGAAGCTCGTAAATTGAGCCGATGAAGCGCGGAAAATAGATACCGAAGGCCGCATTGGAAACGCTTTGGGTGAGAAGCGACAACATTATCAGGCCGGGTACTATGAAGGCGCCGTAATCAACGCCTTCGACCTGCTGCATGCGCGAGCCAATGGCCCCGCCGAAGACAACAAAAAAGAGCACGGTCGATAGCACCGGGGCGATGATGCTTTGCATGATCGTGCGCTTGGTGCGGTTCATCTCGAATAGGTAGATGGCACGGATGGCGTGGTAATTCATAAAGGTCGCCTGACGAGATTGACAAAAATGTCCTCAAGCGAGCTCTGGTCGGTACTGAGATCGCGGAAACGGATGCCTGCGTCGGCGAGACCGGCGAGCAGCCGTGTGATGCCGGTGCGTTCAGCCTGAGTATCGTATTCGTATGTGAGCTCGCTGGCGCTGGGTGACAGGGTCAGGCGGAATTCAGCAAGGGATTCGGGGATGACGGTCAGGGGCTCGTGCAATTGCAGGGTCATCCGCTTGTGCCCCAGCTTACGCATCAATTCGGCCTTCTCCTCAACAAGGATAATTTCGCCGCTGTTGATGACGCCGACTCGGTCGGCCATTTCCTCGGCTTCCCCAATGTAATGGGTGGTGAGGATGATGGTGACCCCAGATTGTTGCAATTCGCGGACGACGCCCCACATATCGCGGCGAAGCTCGACATCAACGCCGGCGGTGGGTTCGTCGAGAAATAAAACCCGCGGTTCGTGGGATAGAGCCTTGGCGATCAGCAGGCGGCGCTTCATGCCGCCCGATAGGGTCATGATCTTGTCGTCGCGTTTGTCCCATAGGGACAGCTCGCGCAGTATTTTCTCAATATGGGCGGGGTTGCGGGCCTTGCCGAACAGTCCTCGGCTGAAGCTTACCGTGTCCGACACGGTCTCGAAGGATTCAGTGGTCAACTCCTGCGGGACCAGGCCGATCTGTGAGCGTGCCGCGCGGTAGTCGCGGATAATATCATAACCGCCGACAGTAACCGTACCGATGGTCGGATTGACGATGCCGCAGATAATACTGATCAGGGTCGTCTTGCCGGCGCCGTTAGGGCCCAAGAGGGCGAATATCTCGCCTTCCTGGATACCTAGGCTAACGTTTTTTAGGGCCTCGAAGCCGGAAGCATAAGTCTTCGACAGGCCGGAGATGCAAACCATTGACGCCATGGTGGCGGACAGTATCCCATTTGGTGGCTGAGAACAGCGGTGAAGATACGCAGCTTAGGGCTTTTTCGATTTGGGGTTTATTAGTCTGGCTATATTTGTGGCGGCGTCGAGTGCACCCTGCAAGATGTATGTGGCGGCAAGCTTATCAACGAGCTCGCCGCGGCGGCGGCGTGATAAGTCAGCTTCAATCATCATGCGTTCGACGGCGGCGGTCGAAAGGCGTTCGTCCCAAAAGGAAATGGGCATGTCCATTTTTTCCAGCAGATTGGTGGCGAAGTCGCGTGTCGACTGGCAACGTGGGCCTTCGTTTCCATCCATGCTGACCGGCAGACCGATAACGAGGCCACTAACGTGGTTCCCGGCAATAAGCGTGGTGAGGCGTTGGGTATCTGAGATAAATTTGGCGCGGCGAATGGTTTCCAGGGGCGAGGCGATGGTCAAGGTGGCGTCACTCAATGCAAGTCCGATGGTTTTTGAGCCGACGTCAAGGCCGAGCAGGCGTTGTCCACGCGGCAGTCCGATTTTCAACGTATCTAGTGCGACAATGGCCATATCCAAGTCTTTTACATGCGCATAACGTCGGGGGGCAATGCTCTGACAAGGCCTGTCCGCGTCAAGTCGGATAATTTGCCATGCGCCGGGGATGTTCTAGGTTGCCGTGCGCCGTGACGGGGATGAGTGCGGGGGGCAAAATATTTCGAGGTTGTGGGCTCAGGACTTGCTCCGTCGCGGCATTGACCCTTCCTGCCATTTCCTGTCAAATCTGCCGCGCCGTCGGGACTGCTGCGGCAATCGATCATCGGGAGGTTTTTGAGGCTATGGCGCTGGATGCGGCAACGGTAAAACGCATTGCATTTTTGGCTCGTGTCCGTGTTCCGGAAGAAGACTTGAAAGGTCTTGCTGGCGAGCTTTCCAATATTCTCGGTTGGGTTGAACAGCTTAGCGAAGTGGATACCGACGGTGTTGAGCCGATGTCCAGCGTTAATGCGACGATCTTGTCGATGCGCACGGATGTAATAACGGATGGCGACGACCTAGATCGGGTGTTGGCTAATGCCCCGGAACGGGAAGGGTCATTCTTCGCCGTGCCCAAGGTCATCGAATGAGTAGTGCGCCGGCTGATCTGACCATTGCCCAAGCCGCGTCGGCGCTGGCTGCCGGTGATCTGTCGTCGGTTGAGCTGACGAAAGCCAGCATTGCGGCGATGACGGCGGCGCGAAATCTCAATGCCTTTATTACCGAGACGCCAGAACTAGCCCTTGAACGGGCTGCCGAGTCCGATGTGCGTCGGGGGCACGGCGAATCTGCCGGCCCCATGGATGGTATTCCTATCGCCGTGAAGGACCTGTTCTGCACCGAAGGTGTGTTGACCACGGCGGCGTCCCACATCCTTGACGGTTTCGTGCCGCCCTATGAGTCGACGGTCACCGCCAACTTGCGCAGCGCTGGCGCTGTGATGATAGGGAAGACCAACCTTGATGAATTCGCTATGGGTTCGGCCAACGTCACTAGTTATTACGGCCCTGTGAAGAATCCGTGGCGTGCGGCGGACGGCAAGGACCGGGTGCCCGGAGGTTCGTCCGGAGGTTCGGCGGCGGCGGTGTCTGCTCGTATTTGCGCTGGGGCAACCGGAACCGACACAGGTGGCTCGATCCGCCAGCCCGGTGCCTTCTGCGGTATCGTAGGGATGAAGCCGACTTATGGCCGCTGTTCGCGCTGGGGGGTGGTTGCCTTTTCCTCCAGCCTCGATCAGCCGGGGCCGATGGCGCGGACTGTCAAGGACTCAGCGATCATGCTGACGGCCATGGCTGGCCACGATCCAAAGGATTCCACTTCAGCCCGGGTCGATACGCCAGATTTTGCCGCTGCCATGACCGGCGACATTCGAGGTCTCAAGGTCGGCGTCCCTGCCGAATACCGTATAGATGGCACACCGGCGGAAATTGATGCTATGTGGCACCAGGGTGAGAAGTGGCTGCGTGACGCTGGTGCGGAATGCGTGCCGATCTCGTTACCCCACACCAAATATGCACTACCGACGTATTATATTGTCGCGCCGGCCGAAGCGTCGTCCAACCTCGCTCGCTACGATGGCGTGCGCTATGGCCTGCGTATGCCGGGCGCCAGCCTCGACGAGATGTACGCGAACACTCGTGGCGCCGGTTTCGGCTCCGAGGTGCGTCGCCGTGTGCTTATCGGTACCTATGTATTATCAGCCGGCTATTACGATGCTTACTACGTTAAGGCACAAAAGCTGCGTACCCTGATCGCCCAGGATTTCAAGATGGCGTTTAAACAGGTCGACGTCATCCTAACGCCGACAGCACCGTCATCGGCTTTCGTCATTGGCGAGCGGCTCGACGATCCCATTGCCATGTACCTCAATGACGTTTTTACCGTGCCGGCGAGCATTGCCGGCCTGCCTGGCATTTCGGTGCCGGCCGCGCTGGATCAGTCGGGTCTGCCACTCGGTCTGCACCTAATCGCCAGGCCGTTCGATGAAGCAACCCTATTTCGCGCGGCGCATGCGCTTGAACAGGCCGCGAATTTCACCGCGCGGCCGGTTTTAGTGTCGGGGTTATGAGATGAGCGACTTCATCATTCATGGTGATAGCGGCGACTGGGAAGTGGTGATCGGGCTCGAGGTTCATGCTCAAATCATTGCGGAGTCCAAGCTGTTCTCCGGAGCCGCTCCCGA
>CAUZNJ010000096.1:0-7166 GCA_963580965.1 Alphaproteobacteria bacterium
ATGATAATGGATGGACTAACGATTTTTGCTGTGGCAACAGCGGTTGGCCGTGCTGGCGTTGCTATGACCCGTGTATCTGGTCCTGGTGCCCTTGATTCATTGTGCCGTCTTGGAGGGCTTGATGGTGTTCCGCCGGCTCGATATATGACGCGTGTCCGGCTACGAAATCCATCGACAGGTCATGATATTGATGATGCTTTGGTTGTTGCTTTTCCGGCGCCTGGCAGTTTTACCGGGGAAGATGTGGTCGAGTTCTATACGCATGGTGGCCGTGCGGTTTCGATGGCATTAATTGAGGCATTATCCAGCGTTTGGGGGCTGCGTTTAGCCGAGCCTGGTGAATTTTCTCGCCGTGCGTTCGAGAATGGCAAAATGGACCTTACGTCTGTTGAGGCGATTGCTGATCTTGTTGCGGCCGAAACAGCAGGACAACATCGCCAAGCTTTGCGTCAACTCGACGGTGAACTGGGTCTTCTTTACGATGGGTGGCGTTCCCGATTATTAGGAGCTATGGCGCATCTTGAGGCGACTATAGATTTCTCTGAGGAGGATATCCCGGATGGCCTTGGTCAACGTGTTATGGATGATATTGCTAAGGTTTCCGTTGAAATTAAGGAGCATCTTGATGATGATCATCGCGGAGAGCGCTTACGTGATGGTTTTCAAATCGCAATTATTGGGGCCCCGAATGTGGGCAAGTCGAGTCTGCTTAACCGACTGGCGCAGCGTGATGCGGCGATTGTATCTGAGACTGCGGGAACCACCCGTGACGTAATTGAGGTCCGCTTGGATTTATCGGGATATCCGGTAACGTTGGTCGATACGGCGGGCATTCGCGAAAGCCTGGATGCGGTGGAACGCGAGGGTGTTCGCCGATCGCGAGATCGAGCAGACAAAGCGGATCTTGTGATGGCTGTGTTCGATGCATATACGTGGCCAAATATTCCGCAAGGCGTTGCAGAGATTATGGATTCGTCTTCCGTGCTCGTTGTCAATAAGAGTGACCTTAGGGCCACAGAGCAAAAATTAAACTTTGATGGGCGGCCAGCCATTCCGATATCGGCTTTGACCGGCGATGGCATAGATTCACTGATTAGTTCATTGTCGGGGATTGTGGACGCTTGCTTCTGTGCAGGAGGCAACGCGCCACTGACAAAAATGCGGCATCGAATCGCGTTGGAAGAGTGTCTTGAAAGACTAGAACAATCTTTAACCACAGTTCCTTGTGAATTGGCGGCTGAAGATTTGCGTCTGGCATCACGTTCCCTTGGAAAAATTACGGGGCGTGTAGACGTTGAAGATATATTGGATATTGTCTTTCGAGAGTTTTGTATCGGCAAGTAAGGGCCGACCCTTTAAGGCGTTTCACGTGAAACAATTTGGCATCGGTGATCCATGATAAACAAGAAGAATCGATTTGATGTCATTGTCGTTGGTGGCGGCCACGCAGGTTGTGAGGCTGCTGCCGCCGCTGCCCGGATGGGCGCGCGAACCGCACTGGTTACCCACCGTATTGACCGTATCGGAGAGATGTCTTGCAACCCGGCAATTGGTGGTCTGGCTAAGGGGCAGCTTGTCCGCGAAATTGATGCTTTGGATGGCATCATGGGCCGGGCTATTGATCGAGCGGGTATCCAGTTTCGAATGCTCAACCAAAGCAAGGGTCCTGCGGTATGGGGCCCTCGTGCTCAGGCAGATCGGTCTATTTATCGACAAACAATACGCGAACTGCTGATGGAACAACCAGGGCTGCATATTATTGAGGCTAGCGTCGAAGACTTGATAGTGAGTAATAACGACCGGGTTGATGGTGTAATACTTGGCTCTGGTTTGGTGCTCACCGGTGGGGCTGTCGTCTTGACTACGGGAACGTTTCTGCGTGGGCTGATTCATATCGGGAAGGAACGCACGCCAGCCGGACGTATGGGCGATGCGCCTAGTGAGGGCCTGGCGTTGACTCTTGACCGCGTAGGCTTTGAGCTCGGTCGGCTAAAAACGGGGACGCCGCCTAGGCTGGATGGCCGGACGATCAATTGGAACATCTTGGATGAACAGCTGGGTGATAATCCCCCTATACCCTTTTCGTTCCTTACAGAAGCAATCTCAACGCCCCAGGTTGCTTGCCACATCACTGGAACAACGCAAAAAGGTCATGATATTATTCGTGCTAATTTGGACCTAGCACCTATCTATACTGGCCAGATTGAGGGTATAGGGCCGCGCTATTGTCCTTCTATTGAAGACAAGGTCGTACGGTTTGGCGACCGAGACCGGCACCAGATTTTTCTCGAGCCCGAAGGTCTCAATGATCATACTGTTTACCCGAACGGCATTTCGACGTCCTTACCCATTGATGTTCAGGCCTTGTTTCTTGCGACAATTCCCGGGCTGGAACGAGCCGTGATGATTCGGCCGGGATACGCCATCGAGTATAATTTCATTGACCCACGAGAATTAAAGCCAAGCCTGGAAACTCACCGGCTGACGGGATTGTTCCTTGCGGGGCAAATCAATGGCACGACCGGTTACGAGGAAGCTGGCGCACAAGGTATTATGGCCGGCATTAATGCGGCCCTGAAAACAGGAAGCGGTTCATCATTCACTATTGACCGAGCCTCCGGTTATATAGGCGTGCTTATCGACGACCTGATTACATCTGGCGTCAGTGAGCCTTATCGAATGTTCACATCCCGGGCAGAATACCGGCTCCTGCTGCGCGCCGATAATGCGGATCAGCGACTTACGGGTATGGGTATTGAAATAGGGTGTGTGGGAGCACAACGAAGTGTCATCTTCAATGAAAAGATGGCTAATTTATCGTTTGGGCGTTCTCTTGTAGAGAAGCTCATAGCCACTCCCAAAGAGCTACATGATGCTGGATTTAAAGTTAATCAGGATGGAGCCAAACGAGCGGCTTCTGTTTTGCTCGCGTATCCTGGGATCACCGTAAAGAAATTAGCGGTCTTATGGCCAGAGTTACATTCAATTGATGATACAGTTGCGATGCAGCTTGAGATTGATGCTAGATATGCAACTTACTTACGGCGCCAGGAGGCAGATATTATGGCATTTCGCCGTGATGAGGCGTTGACACTCCCCTTGGACCTTGACTATCGGCACCTTCCCAGTCTCTCAACTGAGATACGTGATAAGCTTGGGCGCGTTCGTCCTGCCACACTTGGTGCTGCTTCCCGAATAGAAGGCGTTACGCCGGCGGCACTTACTGTGCTGTTGGCCCATGTTAGCCGCCTACCGCAGAGTACCCTATGATAATGGTACCTAAGTTTCATCACGAGACATTGACTAGTTTCACGTGAAACATTCTTGGCTGCCACAATACGGCTCACGACCCATGCGGTCTGATGATTTTCAGGCCATTACGGGGCTATGTGCCCCGATTGTGGAAAAGCTCGATCGTTACCTCGCTTGTTTGCGACACTGGCAGCGGCGCATCAACTTGGTTAGCAGCAGCACCCTTGCTGATCCTTGGCGCCGGCATGTCTTGGACAGCCTACAGATTGCATCTGAAGTTTCGTCCCCTTCGAAGCGTCTTGTAGATCTTGGAAGTGGTGCTGGCTTTCCCGGGATGGTGTTGGCGATAACGGGATTTTCTGATGTGCACCTAATCGAATCTGATGCCCGAAAATGTGCATTCCTGCATCAGATAAATGCAGAAACTGATACGCACGCGATCGTTGTCCACAATCGGATAGATAAGGTTAAGCCATTCCGCGCTGATGTTGTAACGGCGCGAGCTCTGGCGCCACTCGATAGCTTGATCGAATACGCTCAGCCCTTCCTTGGCTCAGATAGCATTTGTCTGTTTTTAAAGGGATCTAAAGTTGAGCAAGAATTGACCGCCGCGCAGAAAAAATGGAATATGCGTGTGCTGCGGGTGCCAAGCCTGACGGATCCTGCTGGAACAGTCTTGAAAATTGAAAGAACCGGCCGCCGTGATAACGGATGAAACTGATGCCGGTTCCCACCACCGGACCTTGCCACGAATTATAGCCCTCGCTAATCAGAAGGGGGGAGTTGGCAAAACGACGACGGCTATCAACTTGGCGACAGCCTTGGCAGCTGTGCGCAAGAAGGTCCTGATCATTGATCTTGACCCTCAGGGCAATGCCAGCACGGGTCTCGGCGTCGAGCGCAGAGACCGCATATGCAATGCCTATCACGTCTTAATTGGAGAAGCCCAACCCGAAGAAGCAATGGTCGAAACGGTCATTCCTGGCCTCTATCTCATTCCGTCAGGAATGGACCTAAGCGGTGCCGAGATTGAATTGGTGCCGCTGGAAAAAAGGGAATATCGTTTGCGTAATGCCTTAAGGTCAGGGGCGGATAAATTTGATTATGTACTTATTGACTGCCCGCCGGCGTTGGGACTTCTGACCATCAATGCACTTGTCGCCGCCCAGGCGGTCCTGGTTCCACTGCAATGTGAATTCTTTGCGCTGGAGGGCATCAGTCACCTTATGCGGACGGTGGAGCGGATTAAACGAGCTTTTAATCCTGGGTTAGAAATTCAAGGAATTGTCCTAACAATGTTTGATCGACGCAATAATCTCTCAGACCAGGTTGCGGCTGACGTTCGGGAGTATTTCGGTGACAAAGTTTACAACACGGTTATTCCACGCAACGTTCGTGTTTCTGAAGCGCCATCTCATGGAATGCCGGTGATGGTTTACGATATGCGCTGTGCAGGAGCACAAGCCTATATTCACCTCGCTAGCGAAGTGCTGCAGCGTGAATGCGGAGCAGCTATCTAATGGCTGCCCAGGAACGACGAATAGGGCTCGGCCGAGGGCTGTCTGCGCTTCTTGGGGAGGAAGACGGGGCTCTCGTTGCCACACCTCTGCCTCACGGTTATCGAACGGTCCCGGTTGGCGCTGTCCACCCCGGCCGACAGCAACCGCGAACACACATAGACGAAACGGCATTACAAGAGCTAGCCGAATCAATCCGCGAGAAGGGTATCCTTCAGCCTATTCTTGTTCGGCAAGACCCGGACGACCCAGCTGCATATGAACTAATTGCGGGCGAACGCCGTTGGCGGGCTGCACAACTTGCCCAACTACATGAAGTTCCTGTTGTCGTTAAAAAATTAAATGATGGCGAGGCAATGGAAATTGCCCTTATTGAAAATTTACAGCGCCAGGATCTATCTCCAGTCGAAGAAGCTGAAGGCTATCGGCGCTTGATGGAGGAATTCAACCATACCCAACAGGATATGGGGCGTGTTATCGGCAAAAGCCGAAGCCATGTTGCCAATATGTTACGACTGCTGGAGCTGCCGGCTTCCGTGAAGGCACTACTGGAAGGTGGGGTCATCACGGCGGGACACGCCCGTGCACTGTTAACTGCGCCGGAGCCCGAGCGTCTTGCCGATCAGGTAGTTCGTGATGGTCTCAATGTGCGCCAGACAGAGAAGCTCGCTCAGGCGGCCAATCCTGAAAGCCGAGTAAAGCGGAGCGGTGAGGGGAAGGCGGGTAATGGAGAAAAGATTGATAGCGACACCTTGTCGCTTCAACGGGATGTGTCGAATCTTCTTGGCCTGAAGGTGCAGATTCATTTCAGCCGCGGTGGTGGCAAGTTAATCCTCCATTATGATTCGCTCGACCAACTTGATGAAATTCTGCACCGGCTCAGCCATGGTCAGCATGGTAGCCGACAACCAATTATTGACGCTTCTCCTGATACAACAAAGACGTAAGAAACTCTTACTGAGAAACCTCCTGCTATGTCTTATTTAGATACCTAGTCCGATGATTTTGGAAAAGCAGGGCAGGTAGATAGTGAAGAAACTGTTGCTCACTAAACCTTTGAAGAGGGGAGTGAGAATGATGATGGCGGGAGCTCTTCGTGGTTCATGGGATCAACGACCCGCTGCGTGGGCAATGCGCATTAAGGTGCGGGCGCAAATGGCATTAGCTGGCATGCCAGTTGATTTGCAATCTGTTTCGGCCTCCACCAGCAACACCAAGGCTCGTGTTAAACGATCTAGTGGCCACCGCGCGATCTGCCGACGATATGCGTCCACACGTTTAAAGATCACGGGCGGCTTCAGATTCTTGATGGCCTGGTCGGCGGGGGTACCAGTGGCGACCCACGCAGCTGCCAGATGAAGGCGCCGAAAGTGCATGGCTAAGGCGCGTAAGATAGCTATAGCCGACACACCTTCGCCAAAAACCCGAGGCAGCGCATCTTCAACGGCTCGGTTGTCACCCAGAGCGACCGCGTCGGACAATCGATCCAAGGCGGCTGGAGCACTGTCCTCTACACAGGCGGCGGCATCCTCGACACGGACCCGTTTGCCGTTGTTGGCCATGTAAAGGGCTAATTTTTCAATTTCTCCTCGGGTTAGCAGTCGATCGGCACCTAGTCTACCCATCAAATAGGTTCGCGCGTCTCGGTCTATACTCAGGCCGTGTGCAAGCAGTCCTTGTTCAATAACATCGCCTAAATCACGGGTTTCATCGCCATAGCAGGCGATGGAAACAGCTCCATTATGCTTCTCGCACATTTTTCGTAAAGTGGATCGGGGGGTTAATTCCCCAGCTTCGATGACGAGCCAGCTGTGTTTCGGAGGATTGTCGAGGATTAAGCCAACAGCAGGGGAGGCTGAATCGCCTGCTGTGCGCAGCCATACAACTCGATCGCCTCCGCCAAGGGCCATTGCATGTATTTCATCACTTAGGCGTGCTGGATCGGCGGCTAACCCTGGTCCAGTAAGTTCGGACACGGCAAATGGGTCATGAATATTAGGAACAATTGCGGCAACGATTGTAAGAGCTCTTTCGCTAACGAGCCCGGTGTCGGGACCGTACAAGAGGATGACAGGTTTCTCAGGATCAGGGTGTGAGACAAAAGCTTGAGCACGTCGTCCACTTAGTTTCATGGCGGGTTAGACGCGTTTGCTGCCCCCGGATTGGCGGCAAAATAAATATTCACCCGGGTCACAATTTCATCAGCAAGTTCCCGTGCGCTGCTTTGCCGCGCTTCATTTTCTGATGAAAGCGTGGCGTAGTCAGAATTAAGAATATTGTAGCTTGCTACAACAGACCTCCGGTTACTTATAAGAGTAGCTCCTGTTACTAATGACAGCAGGGAATAATGCGCTTGCATGCGCAGGTTGGCCCGTGTCGCAAATTCGTTCTTTTTAA
>CAUZNJ010000097.1:0-7148 GCA_963580965.1 Alphaproteobacteria bacterium
AAAGGGCGTTATGACCGTTGTTCCATTTTTTGGCGCAACATTATAGACATAGTTGGAGGCTTTGACGCCACCGGAGCCGGGCATGTTTACGACAATTGCATTCGGCTTTCCGGGTAATCGCTTGCCCATATGCTGGACTAGGGTCCGCATGTACAGGTCATATCCGCCGCCCGGTGAGGCGCCGATATAAAAGCGGACTGTTTTTCCATCATAAAATTCTGATACCGCATCTGCATGCGCGGCGGCGGTAACGCTTAATCCAATTGCGGACGCTACGGCTGCAGCGCCAATTCGACCCAATGTTTTCAACGTAATCTCCCTAAGCCATTTTTTAATAAGAGCGTCTCAGACGCTTAGTTTTATTGTGACCTGGATCACAATGCTGAAATTATAGTAAAAAAATAAAATTTGCGGGCATAAATTTTTGTGAGCTCTTGCGTCATCGGTTAACCACTCGCACAATTGTAACAATTATAATCTTATTTTAGGGGAGAGTTTTGACATGGCGTTCTCTAGCTGGCGCGGCATTATAGGCATTATTAAACCCACCATGCGGCCGGGTGGTCTTGAAGATATGATCCGGATATTGCCGGAAGGGATCGGGGTTATCCCGCTCTTTAACAATATTACACGCGGTGACCGGACTGAATTCAAAGCGGTGATGAAAGATTATGATGAGAAGGTCGCTATTCTCGCCGAGCAGGGCTGCGACATTATTCATCCTGAGGGGGCGCCGCCGTTCATGGTGCTTGGCAATGAAGGAGAAGCCAAAAAAATTCGTGGGTGGGAACGTAAACATAAGACACAGGTATTTACGTCAGGCACAAATCATGTCGCGGCTTTAAAGGCTCTAAAGGTCAAACGCTTTGTCGGCGCCAGCTATTTCCAAGGTGAGATCAACAAAACCTTCGGAGATTATTTTAAAAAGGAAGGATTTGACGTTTTGGGCATGGAAGGCATCGATGTGCCCTTCAATAAAGTTCAGACGCTGTCGTCCGAAGAGATATATTCCTTCATTAAAAAACTGGCTCTAAAGCATAAACGGGCTCAGGGCATCTATATGCTTGGGACAGGTTGGAAAGCTCTGAAGATTATTCCGATGTTGGAACAGGATCTCGGTATTCCGATCGTCTTTCCTGTCACTGCCCGGGTCTGGGAGTTCCAGAAACGGCTTTCGATCAATGAACCCCGTGAAGGGTATGGCCGGCTCCTTGAAGAAATGCCGCCGATGGTTAAGTGAGATGGTTAAATAGGTAATAAAGTAAGTGTCTACTTTGAGCTTAAAGCAGTTTTGGGAAGGGTGGCCTCGTAGGCTGCCCTTTCTTGATTTCAGAGGAGGTCGGCGCCCTCGATAGAGGGCTATGCATTGAACTAGCGCCCGTCTATCAAAAACCGGTTTTTCTTGACGCTTGCCAACGCTGCCAGCATCTTGCGCGCATGACTGGATCAGTTCCTCCTCACGCTCAAAAATATATGGAAATCGCCCTTGCTGAGGCGGCGGAAGCTGCGTTGCGGGGGGAGGTTCCTGTTGGTGCAGTCATTGTGGATACCACGAGCAATGAAATCCTCGCCGTGGCCGGTAATCGGACCGAAGAACTGAGGGATGCGACGGCCCATGCAGAAATGCTGGTTTTGCAAGGGGCTGCTAAAACCTACGGTGGGACCCGGCTAGTTGATTGCGATCTGTATGTTACGCTTGAGCCCTGCGCCATGTGTGCTGCGGCTATCTCCATGGCCCGGATTAGACGTTTGTATTTTGGGGCGTCAGACCCCAAAAGTGGTGGCGTTGAGAGTGGTCCGCGTTTCTTTAGCCAGCCGACCTGTCACCACCGTCCTGATGTCTATGGGGGCATTGATGAGTTGCGGTCCCGCACTATGTTGCAGGAATTTTTTGAAGTGCGGCGCTAACCCGGTAGAATAACTAGACGGTGAATGGGCTAACTCGGTTCTGGGTTGATGGCTAATATAGCGATGGACGGTGAACTTGTAGAATGTAGAGGACAGACTCTGTCTGGGCGTATCGTTCGTTCGATTGTTGTCGCTGGTTTTGTGGTGATAAGCGGCGCTGTACTTTGGCTTACCTAATATTGGTCGCAAAAGGTCGCTCTTGAGGAAATTCGCGAGCGCAGCGGACATACGCTTGATTTAGTGGTTACAAATCTTCCTATTGCATGCTTATTGCCTCAGAATATGGGGTCGAATTCTGAATTAAAGATAACTTTTCCGCGAGATCGCGAAAAAACTTTAATCTTTGAAGCCGTATTCTTTCCAGCGTGCGTTGACCTTATCCATGTCTTCCTTATGTGGGGTGACCATAGCGGGATAGCGCTCGCCGTTATATTGCTCTTCTGGCTCAAAATCGAGATTGACCGTCGCGTCGATCAGCACACGGCACCACTTACCAGTCCCATACAGCATTGGGTCACGATCCTTTAGGCGTGTAGACGGATCAAGCAAGGAGCCCCAAGAGTCCGGGAAGAAGACAATGTCGTTTTCTGCAGCGTTGACACGATAGGCAAAAGCCCAGTCGACAGCAGCGTAATCATGGATGTCGATATCCTGATCAACGACCCAGATATGCTTGTAACGCAGATGAGAAGCGTTTGAGCCCCAGATCGCTGCTGCTGCTTGCTTGGCCTGACCGCGATAGGTCTGGTTGAGCTGGATAAACAATGTGGTGCCGTTATTGGCAGGGGAACAATGCACGTCGGTCACACCGGGGACCCCGGCGCGTTCCAAAACATTCCAGGCAACACCAGCTCGCTGAACCGAGCTCATGATGCTGTTCTCATTCAGCATCTTAGGCAGAGTACCTTCAAGGGTGCCGCGGAAAATTGGCTGGTCGCGATGGGTAATCGCCGTCACTTTGGTGACATGCTTTGGTCCCTGATCGCCGCCAAAGTAGCCGGTATATTCGCCGAATGGGCCTTCCATCTCAAATGTAGCGGGGTCTGGATCGATAAAGCCTTCGATAACCAGTTCGGCGCTTGCCGGGACCATGATGTCACTGGTCTCGCATTTTACGAGCTCGACTGGTTTGCCGCGGATAGCACCCATGACGTCATATTCCGAAACACCAGTCGGGACGGGTGCGGAAGCGCAGTAAGGCATGCAGGGTTCCCAGCCATAGACGTGGGCAACCGGCATTTTCATGCCGCGGTCGGCCCATTTCTGGAAATGAACGCCCCAGTTCTGGGCGCGCCACAGGAGAACCGGCAGCGTATCTTTCTGGCCCAGCATGCCGCGATAGATGCCGAGGTTATGAACGCCGGTATCCGGGTCCATCGTGATCGTGGCCTGGAAGGTGTTGATATAGCGGCCACCGTCTTCACGGTGCCATTTCGGAATTGGAAAATCATAGAGGTCGATTTCATCGCCGGTGACGATGTTTTCTTTAACCGGACCGGTGGCGACTTCGACAGGGGGCACGCGTTGGCCGAGATAATAACGCGTGGCCTGAACCATGTCAGTGATCGACGCGTCCTTGGGCAGACCCAGTGTCATGGCAATACGTGAGAAGTTTGACATGCCGCCGGTAAAGAGTTGGCTGCAGCGAGCATCATCACTGTTATAGCCGCCGATGTTTTTAAACAGCAGGGCAGGGCCTTCGCCAGTGCCGAATGCTTTTCGGGCTACCGTGCCGAGTTCGCAATCCCAGTCGACCTCGGCTTCAATTTCCTGCAATTCACCTTCGTCCCGCAATGCCGCGATCCATTCGCGGAGATCGCCATAGGCTTTGGGTTGCAGTCTGTTTGAAACACCACCAAATGTATCAACATCGTTGTCTGGTCCGGCCATAATCCTACTCTCTCAATTTCCATACGCTACCGTATGGTTTGTAATAATTCCGCGACGGCTATTCGTCAACCGTATCGCTTGGAGGTCATACTGGTTTCAGCGGATCGCCCCACTTAGTCATGCCAAGTTGAGCCCAGCGATCGCGAATCGGGCCGGCATCTGCTTCATCCGGGTGAACTGTTGGTGGATAGCGCTGCCCATCTTCACCGGGTTCGTAATCCAGATTGATCGTGCAGTCGAAGAGGACCCGATGCCATTTGCCTGTCCCGAACAGATGAACGTTGGAGTCCCGTGCTCTAACGCTGGGGTCGAGTCCGGCGCCCCAGTTTTCCGGATAGACAAGGAGATCGCCCTCTCCGGCATTGAACCGCCAGGCCATTGCCCAGTCGATGGCGTCGTAATCATGCACATCAATATCGGCATCGACGACCGTCACATGTTTGTAGCGCACGTGAGATGCTGAGTTGCCCCACAAGGCGGCAGCCACTTGCTTGGCCTGACCGCGATAGGTCTGGTTGATTGAAACGACCGTATTAACGCAGGCCTGTATGGGCATACCAAAGACATCAACGACGCCAGGGACGCCAGCCGACTCAAGAGCATTCCAGGCGGTGGCTGAGCGTTGGACCGAGCTCATAATTGGATTCTCGCCATAGCTGCCCGGAACGGCCCCTTCGACGCATCCGCGGAAAATTGGCTTGTCGCGATGCGTGATACAGGTGACCTGTGCCACATGTTTCGGCGATCGGTCAGGGGCATAATAGCCGGTAAACTCGGCATAGGGACCTTCGGGTTCAAAGGTCGATGGATCGGTTGAGATCCACCCTTCGATGACCATCTCAGCGTCAGCTGGAACTTGTAATGGGACGGTTTCGCAATCGACTAGATCGACTGGCTTGCCGCGGATCGAGCCCATGATGTCATATTCGGAAATCGAGCGTGGAATTGGTGCGCCACCCGTGAAGCCCATCGAGGGTTCCCAGCCGATAACAAATGCCACCGGCATCTTGTCGCCACGTTCCATATGTTTGGCGTAATGAGTACCCCAACCTTGGGCCCGCCATAACAAAACGCCGAGCCGGTCCTTGTCGTGGACCATGCCGCGATAGATGCCGATATTATGGACATCGCTATCGGGGTCTTTTGTGACACACCCTGCATAGGTCAGGGCATAGCGCCCGCCATCGCCGCGGTTCCATTTAGGTATCGGGAACTTCAGCAAATCGATGTCATCACCCTTAAGGATATTTTGCTTTACGGCGCCAGTTTTTACCGTGTTGGGAGCGATTTGATTATTAAAAATGGTCCGGCAGACTTGGACGAGCTCCTTAACAGGCGTGTCACGGGGCAGACCAAACATCATGGCGAGGCGTGAATAACTGCCCTGTCCACCGGTGAAGACTTGCGAGGACACAGCATCGGGGCCGTTATAATCCGTGATGTTGTTAAATAGGAAGGCCGGACCGTGACCGGTTCCCTGTCCCATGCGGATAATGTTTCCGAGTTCGACGTCCCAATTTACTTCGGCATCGATTTCGGCGAGTTCACCTTCCTTACGCAGGGCGTCTATCCACCCCCGGAGATCGCCAAAGGCGACAGGATTGCGTTCTACACCAGATTCCGTCTGCTCAGTCATTATCTGTTCTCTCGTTCGTTGCCTGAAATTCAATAAATTAGAGGGGCGGATACTGATAGAACATCGACCGCATGACGTCCAGCCGAGCGTTCTTGAAGAATCTTTTCCAAGCGGTTAGCGTGTGGAAATTAAAATTAAGAATTTTTTGCGGAGCGTATAAGGATGCCTAAACACCTCACTCAGGATCAGGTCGACAGCTATAAGAATGATGGCTTTGTTGGGCCTATTGATCTGCTGACGACCGCTGAGGCGGCGCAATTACGTGCCAAGGTCGAAGAAGTTGAAGCGGAAATGGGAAGTCAAATTCAGCAGCGCTGCAAGATAAAGGCGCATCTACCGTTTACGTTTTTGTGTGACATCATTTCCCATCCCAAGCTGTTGGATGCCGTAGAAGATATAATTGGTCCCGACATTCTTTGCTGGGGGTCGAGCTTCTTTCAGAAAGAAGCTCATGACCCGGGGTTTGTCTCCTGGCATCAGGACTCAACCTATTACGGGTTGGAGCCACCGGATACGTTGACGGCGTGGCTCGCTATTTCCGACAGCAATCTGGAAAGCGGCTGCATGGATTTTATTCCTGGCACGCATAATCAGGGAATTTATAATCATGTGGAATTGAAGTCGGAAGAGAATCTGCTGTCCCGTGGGCAGACCATTGTTGGTGTTGATGAATCCAAATCTCAATCGATGATACTAAAAGCCGGACAGTTCTCTTTCCATAAGGAAGACTGCGTCCATGGCTCAGCGCCGAATAAGTCGGATGACCGGCGGATTGGGCTGTCCATTCATTATGTGCCGCCCTCGATTAAAGAAACGGGGTTCCCCGGCGCATCGGCGATGGTGTTACGCGGCGAAGATAATAATGGGCATTGGGGTGTCGATATGACACCAAAGAAGGATTGGGATCCGGTGTGCCTGGCCGAACTTGATCGGGTGGCTACGATGTATAATTCGCAGGCCCCTGGAGAACGGGATCCGGTGGCCTGATCGTCGTGCCGACCCCGGCGCTTCAAACCACGCTGATAGCCGGCAAGGTCCTCGCCTGGCGTGAAGCAGGCGAGGGTGATGCGCTCGTCTTATTGCACGGCATCGGTGGTAGCTCGGAAAGCTGGGAGGAACAGCTTGATCAATTAAGTGATAGATATCGGGTTATTGCTTGGGACATGCCGGGCTATGGCGGATCGGATGGTTTCGATTCGTCGGCTCCGACCGTTGATGATTACGCCAACAGTTTGATGGCGTTGTTAGGTGTTCTCGCGGTCGAAAAGGTACATGTCTTGGGACAATCGATTGCAGCACTAGTTGCTGCGCGATTTTGTGTTCGAAATCCAGACCGAATCAAAAGCTACATTTTTGCCCATGGGCTGACTGGCCTTGGTGGTCTCGACGACGAAGCAAGAGAAATAGCGAAAAATGGTCGGCTCGAAATTTTTAAAACCTTGGGCTCGAAACGCTTTGCCCGCGAAAAAGGGCCGGCAATCATGAGTTCCAGTGTATCGGAAGTGGCGCGAGAGAAGGCAGTTAGCATTATGGCGAAGGTCAATCCCGCCGGATTTTGCCAAGCCGTAGATATGCTAAGCACTGCAGATTTGTTCGAAGATACAACCTCAATCATAGCTCCGGCTCTTGTCTTATGTGGCGCTGATGATCCCATTGCCCCGGAGCCAGTTTGCCGATCGGTAGAGGCCGCCCTGCCAAATGCACAATTCCGTCT
>CAUZNJ010000098.1:0-7144 GCA_963580965.1 Alphaproteobacteria bacterium
AGCATTGATGGCGGCGATACCGGCTGCGGTGACCGGCTGGCGCAGGTCAAGACCCGAGACTTTGCCCATGAATAAGGGATGTAAAGAACGGATGCTAATGGTCATGGGTATAACTCCAATTTTTTTGGGGCTTATGCGGCATGTCTGAACGTGCCAAGGCCTCCTACTTGCAATGTATCTGTGCGTCGTATGAGAAATATTGTGCAGATTGGGCGAATATTAGCATGCTCTTGGTCGTTTTGGGAGGGGCGGTGGCCTCGTGAATTATTTAGATGAGACGGCGGCTTTGGTGAAGATTCAGCTAGCTGAGGTCATTGTGTTTTTGGGGAAGAGCGCCCATATAAGTCACGCGATCTCTACATTTGTTGTGTGGTGCTTACACAATCGGTTTGCCGGTTAGCTTAGTTATCTACTAACAATGTAATTGCAATATAGGCCGTGCTGTCACGTGGTGTGACGCGCGGATTTAGTTGTCTGTTAAGGAAAATTACTATGGCTACTGGTACTGTTAAGTGGTTCGATTCGGCCAAAGGTTTTGGCTTCATCGAGCCGGAAGACGGCTCGAAGGATGCCTTCGTGCACATTTCTGCCGTTGAGCGCGCGGGGCTGAGTGGCCTTCGCGAAGGGCAAAAGGTTACCTTTGATCTGCAGCCTGGCAAGAACGGGAAGTCCGCGGCCGAGAATCTTACCGCCGAAGATTAATTTCATTGGGCGCCGCTTCTGAAAACTTTTAGAGATGGCGCCCGCCTTGCCGGCCAAATGTCCGGCCTCAGGGCGGCCCCGCAGATGCGCTAGGGATGCAATGTCCCAATCGCGTCTATCCAAATCATTAGCGGAGGATTGCCGATATGTCGAAATCACCGAAGTCTCGCGCTGAGGAACTTTTCTCGGCAAGTAAGAAAAAAGATATTCAAAACCGCAAGGAGCAGGACAAGGAACAGCGCAAACGGTCCGAGCATCTGGCTGGGCTAAAGGCTCTACGTCTTGCTAAGGCAGCTTCCGATAAGGAGCTTGCGGAGGTAGCTGCTGCGCAGACGGCCGCCAATAAACTGGCAGCCAAGGCTAAAAAGAGTACGCGCCTTCCTCAGGCTCACCGCCAGAACTAGAGCGTTTCAATCCTAAATGGAGCATTTTAACGGAGCTAATTATCTTTTGGGATTAGAAAACGGGCGTGGCACTTAACTGACGCTAGAGGTAAGCCATTCGACAAATTAGCTTTTGAATTGGTGGCGCCGGATGGGCGCCTGCCGTATTCTTCTTCTTGTGTGGTTCGCAAGAAGAACGCTTGCCGAATTGCTTCGTCCGCCTCCGTCAGGATGATCCCGTTTAGTGTTGAACCGATCAAGCAACATGTCGACGGCCATTGGGCGTTCCTCAGCTTACTTGTCGATAACTTTCCCAGTAAATACGGCATGCCTACTGCGGCAGTTTCAACTCCGCAAGGATTTCCGACCAAGCATCGGCCCAACAACAGCCGTGATCGAATGTTGGCTTAAGAATAACGCTGGTATTTGACCGACGTTCTGCATAAGCGAGCGTCAACGCCGGTGGGACAATTTTGTCTTCCCCACCCGCCATATGAATCTCAGGAAAGGCATTAGGTGCTTTGTCTGCAGGGTTGAGTGAGCGCAAAAGGAGCGAGAGCTGATGATGGCGTGTCCAGGCGTCGTGATTGAGCGGGGCTGCTATTGTTACAAGCGCTGCTGTATCGGATCGCAGCGCCGCAATCAGTGTCGCGACCGTGCCACCCCCCGAATAACCGAACAATAGCAACCGCCGCGGGCTAGCCGTAGGTAGGGCAGAAAGCAGAGAAGTAATAGTGCTGTTAAGGTCGGCGATTACCTCGGGCGCAAAACGTGCCGTACTCCAAAAATCCGTCGTGCAGTTTTGCCGTGCTAGTCCTTCCACGTACTGGCACGGGCGCGCCAAATAGATGACCCCAGGGGCTGGGTCGGCGAGCGCAAGGCGAAGCGCTACGGGATCTCGTGGCGTTGGGTTATCGGGTGGAATATTACGCCGGACCCAGGCTCGGCCATCACCCTCGACATAAACGTGCATGGTCTCTGCGGTCGCCGCACCACGGGATTGGAGGGCGAATATAGTAAAGGTCTTTTGTATTAATAAATGCTCAGTCCAGCCTGCCTGGTTAGCTACTTTTCGCAGGTTAGCCGATTGATCAAAGGCGGCACAGCCACCCAAAAGGGCTACGACAATCATCAGTGCCGCTGGGTTTAGGAGGGGAGTTAAAAAAATTGAGGTGCGTTGCCAGATTTCAGCAATACTCATTCGAAACTCTTATACCAAGCTACAGAAAGCCTTTTTCAAGGTTCATTATTTGTGTGGCTCGGTATTAATCCTAGATGCTGAGCATTGCAATCGGTCGCTGCCCATGCAACGCCAAAGGTAGAATACTTACCAACTAGTGGACGACTTAATGCCGCTTCCTCACGTCTTGTTTGTTGATATGGACGACACATTAATCATTGCGCATAACAATGCCGAGACGGCGTGGCGGGAGGTGATTAGTGGCTTTTCCTCTGAACTTGGTTTGGATGACGCTGATGGTTGTGCCTATATTCTGGTCAGTGCCCTGAGTGCCGAATCAGGGTCCATGTGGAATGACCCTGAAAGCCACCGCCTATGGCGACATAAAATGCCGGAAGCGCGACGCGAAGTGGCGCGCCGAGCCTATCTCTCTGCCGGTTTTGGAAATTTTGCCCTTGCTGCTTCGCTGGGTGGTGCATTTGCCGCCCATCGCGATCGTTCCATGCGGCTTTTCGACGGCACCATCGAGGTTTTAGAGGCGTTGCGCGCAGCCGGAGTTCTTATGGCCCTGGTTACAAATGGCAGTAGCGACTTTCAGCGTGCCAAGATTGATCGTTTCGACCTGGAACGGCATTTCAACTACGTGTTGATCGAGGAGGAGTTTGGTGCCGGCAAGCCTGAAGATATCGTTTACTGCCATCTCCTCAATCACTTTGCCATTAACCCAGAGGATGCCTGGATGATTGGCGATAATCTTGATTGGGAGGTGGTAGCGCCGCAGCGACACGGTATACGTGGTATCTGGTTTAATGGTTATGGTAAAAAATTACCGTCCGGGACATTAGTTAGACCAGATGCGACGATAACAACTTTGGGAAAATTACTAGAACCTGGTTTTAAGGCGGACGGCTGATCTAGTAGATGTATTTGCGGAGGTAAGGCTTATGACATCGATTGATTTGTGTGGAAAGACGGCATTGGTAACCGGTGGTGCGTCGGGTATTGGCGCTGCGGCAGTCGAAAAATTGATAGCTGCAGGCGTCCGTGTCGCTGTCAATTTCTTGCCTGGCGATAACGCTGCTGAGCTAGCGGTAGAATCTCTAAACGAGGTTCAAGAATTTGCAATCAAGGCACCGGGGGATGTGTCGGACCCTGATGATGGACCACGCATGGTTGCCGCGGCCATAGCGGAACTCGGGGGCCTCGACATTCTCATCAATAACGCCGGGACGGCGCGTACAGTCGAGCCCATTCCCTTTACCGACCTGGATGCGATGACCGAGGAATTCTGGTCGTCAATCCTTAGTACCAATCTAGTCGGCCCGTTTCGTTGTACCCGTGCGGCGGCAAGCGCATTGAATGCTCGTGGTGGTTGTGTGGTTAATACTGCTTCAATCGCAGGAATTAGTGCGGTAGGCAGCAGCATTGCCTATGGTGCTAGTAAGGCTGGACTTATCAATCTGACCCGCAACCTGGCCCGCGCTCTGGCGCCCAACGTTCGGGTCAATGCAGTGGCGCCGGGGCTAACCCGTACTCCATGGACAAATCCTTGGTCGGATGAGCGCAAGAGTACTTCTGTCGACAGTACACTTCTTAAACGCATGGTGGAGCCAGCAGACGTCGCCGATGCCATGATGTTTTTATGCCGTAGCGGGGCTATCACTGGGGAAACGATTGTCGTTGACTGCGGCCGGGGATTGTAACGGTTGAATTGTACTTGTTCGTTAGATTGCGCCGAAGCTGATCCTTATATTCATATCATTTAGTTGATGGCTAATAAGGATAGATTTTGTATCTCTTAAGAACGCGGTGCCGGAAACAAGGAGCACCTCCAAGCCGGCAGACGCGCTTTATGGCCGGCTGAATAACGGCATTAGTCTTACCATCCACATACCTTCTTATGCGGGTCGCACATGTATTTTTTGTAGTGTGCCAAATCAGAGTGATTAAAATTTTACTCGCATTAGAAACACTATTTAAGGAGAATTCATGGCTAACAAAGTTACTAAATCCGACGCGGAATGGCGCGATCAACTATCCCCAGATGCCTATGCCGTTGCTCGCCAGGGCGCGACCGAACGCGCCTTTAGCGGGGCTTATCATCAGAGCAAGACGCCGGGAATTTACAACTGCATTTGTTGCGGCGAAGCCCTGTTCTCCTCGGATGCTAAGTTTGATTCCGGCTCTGGCTGGCCGAGCTACTGGCAGCCCCTATCGGCCGAAGTGGTCGGCGAGCGTAGCGACGAAAGCCACGGGATGATGCGTATAGAGGTAGTTTGCAACAAGTGTGACGCGCATCTTGGTCATGTATTTCCTGATGGCCCGCAGCCAACGGGACAACGGTATTGCATCAATTCAGCATCCCTGAATCTTAATCCTAAGGCATAGCCGGTAGCTTTAGATCAGGTGGGTGCGGCTTTTCCTCTGTTTCTCGAGGGTTGGATAAGGAGAGTGATAATTCTGCATCTTTGCGGAGGCTGACTGGCAATTATCAATCAGTCTTTATCCACCTGAATGGGGGTTCCCGAGCGAATTGAGGAAAGGGTACGTACATCTTCGACGGCATGGCCCCAAACATTGGCAGGTGAAGCAAGGCGTATTTCATCGCCGTCGGAAATCGGCGTTCTGCCATAGCCTATGGCAATGGCATTGCCCGGTGGCCAAAAGGCAAGCTCGCCCAGATTCATGACATCACGGGCATCTTCTTCCTGATCTTGTTTGACGGGCGTAGAAAAATATACCTCTTCGCCCCAGGTCTGGGTGCTTGAGGTAAAGGGCGCTGCCTCGTATAGGGCGTCGGCCGTCGGAGTATTTAGAATCTCAGCCGTAATGGCGACGTCCCCGATGGTCAGTTTAAGCCTACGCATGTCTCTTCCTTCCGCCATCCTGCGGTGGCTGGTGGCTAGTATCATGTTGTTCTATTGGACCCGCACCAAAGGCCCATTTTCTTCTTCTTCTTCCCCAAAATCACTCGGCGCTGGGCCGGACTGGTGGTGAATCATCCGCCATATGCCGTTCTCTTTGGCGAAGATATTAGTAGAGACCAGAAACCCCTGCGGTATTACTTCGTAGCATAGAACGTAGGCGACATCCCCCGCTAGGTGGGCCGTGGCGTGGCGGCACTCGATGGACGGATTGTAGGCATTCGACAGGATGGCCTTCCAACTCGACATGACCTCTCTTCGTCCATTCAGCGTCGGCCAACCCGGATGGATACAGGTGATGTTTTCGCGCTCCGACCATGCTTCTCTCATAGCGTCTATATCGCGGCCCTGAAAAGCTATATAAAAAGCATCGTTTGCGAAGAGGATAGCTGCATGCTGGCTCATAGGGTGCGAACTTATCACGTTCTTGGTTTATGTCATCGTGCAGCTGTTAGATAAGAGTTTTTTACCTTCCATATGGAACCATTCTGATGCTGTTTAGCGAGGAGGTTGGTCAGGGGGTTAGCGCAGCGCGATACAGGGCATCGCATTAGCTTAACAACACAACAGTCCTTTTCTAACTGCCATCCTTGTGGGGCATGCCGATTTTCCCTAGGGCTGCGTCCATCTATAACCCTGGAACAAAATTATCCTGTCAGAATGTTTCAATATGTGTAAAAAATGCTCTAGTTTTAAACGATGAGCAAGCTCAAGCCTTCAAACCTTATTTATCATATGTGCCGGCGCGAGGAATGGCGTTGCGCCAAGGTCGTCAACATCTATTCGGGGTCCTCCCAGGATAGAGCGGATGGCTTCATCCATTTCTCTACCGCTGAACAAGTAGCAGCTAGCGCGGACAAGCACCGCGCAGGGCAGGTTGGCCTTGTACTGCTCACCGTGGACGTTAATAGGCTCGGTAATGCCGTGGAATGGGAGCTGGCTCGAGAAGGCCAGCTATTCCCCCACCTATACGGACCGTTGCCCGTCTATGCGGTAGTTAATGTTAGCGACTTGCCGTTGGGTCCCGACTGCCGTCACGTTTTTCCCGCCGGGTTCCGCCGGTGATGGATTTGTACCCCTTTATTCGACCGCTGTTGCATTTCCTGGATACTGAGGCCGCGCATCGCCTTGCTATCCGTGCCTTAAAGGGTGGGTTTGCGGGCAAAGTATCCGAGCCTTCTGACCCGATTTTAGCAACGCGCCTATTCGGGCTCGATTTCCCCAATCCGATTGGCATTGCTGCTGGCTTTGATAAGCATGGCGAGGTTCCGGACCAATTATTGGATATTGGCTTTGGTTTCGTCGAGATCGGCTCGGTGACACCAAAACCACAACCTGGAAATCCGCGCCCGCGCCTGTTTCGCCTGCCCGCCGATAGAGCGATCATCAACAGCTTGGGATTCAACAGCATAGGTCATGCAGCCGTAGCTGAGAATTTAAGTCGCCGCCAGGCGGGCCGGAAGAAACCGCGTGGCATCGTCGGCGTCAATCTTGGCCGTAATAAGGATAGCAGCGACCCTGTGGCCGACTACATTGCCGGAGTGCGTGCCTTTGCCCACCTAGCTGATTATCTGGTGGTTAACGTCTCGTCGCCTAACACACCGGGCTTGCGTGCCTTACAGGGACGCGAGCCGTTGGCTGAACTGCTCATCGCCGTCATGGCGGCGCTGATTGATGTATCTCGCAATTTGCCAAAACGCCCGGCGCTGCTGCTAAAGATTGCCCCGGACCTTACCGACGCCGACCGTGAAGATATAGCCTCCGTTTCCATGGAAACTGGGATCGACGGCATCATTGCCACCAATACCACTATTGACCGCCCGGCCAGCCTCATCGATATCAACAGAGGCAAGGTGGGGGGTCTGAGCGGCGTGCCCTTGATGGATCCATCTACAAAGATACTCGCTGACATGTACCGCCTGACCAAAGGCCGCTTGCCTCTCATTGGTGTCGGC
>CAUZNJ010000099.1:0-7021 GCA_963580965.1 Alphaproteobacteria bacterium
TCGACTGGGCAGCGATGACGCCAACAGCTTCGCCAACGTTGACACGAGTCCCACGAGCCAGATCACGGCCGTAGCAAGATGCACAGACGCCAACCCGCGTCTCGCAGGTTAGCACCGAGCGTATCTTGACTTCTTCGATGTCAGCCTCGGCAATGGCCAGAGCCGCTTCTTCCTCAATCAACCCACCGGCCTTGATCATCACCTTGCCAGACACTGGGTGAATGATGTCGTTAGATGAGCTACGCCCAAGGATAAGTTCATCCATTGGCACGATCACATCACCACCCTCGACGATGGCGCGCTGGGTCAGACCATTGATTGTCCCACAATCTAGATCAGTAATAATGCAATCTTGAGCAACATCGACCAGGCGGCGCGTCAGATAACCCGAATTTGCCGTCTTCAAGGCCGTATCGGCAAGTCCCTTTCTGGCGCCATGGGTGGAGTTGAAATACTCCAGAACGGTCAAGCCTTCCTTGAAGTTAGAAATAATGGGCGTTTCGATAATCTCCCCAGAGGGCTTGGCCATCAGACCGCGCATTCCGGCGAGCTGCTTCATCTGTGCCGCCGACCCACGAGCGCCAGAATGCGCCATCATATAGACCGCATTGATTTGCTCGCCCGGCTTCGTCGTTGAAATGAGCTTCATCATCTCGTCAGCCACCCGATCCGTACAGTGCGACCAGGCATCGATAACCTTGTTGTACTTCTCGCCCTGAGTAATCAGGCCGTCCTGGTACTGCTGCTCATACTCCTTAACCTTGTCTTCGGTCTCGCGAACCAATGTCTCCTTGGTCGCAGGCACCTTAAGGTCATCCTTACCGAAAGAAATACCGGCACGGCAGGCATAACCAAAACCAAGCGCCATCATCCGGTCGGTAAATATCACCGTCTCCTTTTGTCCGCAGTGACGATAGATTTCGTCGATGACCGTCGAGATTTCTTTTTTGGTCAAAAGCCGGTTGATCAACGCGAATGGCACATTTTTATGTCGCGGCAACAACTCCGCCAAAAGCATGCGGCCCGGCGTCGTCTGAACACGGGTGACAATGGGCGTTCCAGCCTCATCAACCGTGTGATACCTGGCCTGAACCTTAGCATGCATGGAAACAATACCAGCATCGAGTGCCTGCTCGATCTCACCTAGATCGACGAAAGCCATGCCTTCACCTTTTTCACCTTCAGCCTCTATTGTCAGGTAGTAGAGGCCAAGGACAATATCCTGTGACGGGACAATAATTGGCTTGCCGTTAGCCGGACTGAGAATGTTATTGGTCGACATCATTAATACGCGCGCTTCGAGTTGCGCCTCGAGCGATAACGGCACGTGGACCGCCATCTGGTCACCATCAAAGTCAGCGTTAAAGGCTGTGCAAACCAGCGGGTGAAGCTGAATCGCCTTGCCTTCTATCAGCACCGGTTCGAATGCCTGAATGCCAAGGCGATGCAAGGTCGGCGCCCGGTTAAGAAATACCGGGTGCTCCCGGATGACCTCTTCCAGAATATCCCAAACTTCGGGACGCTCCTTTTCGACCATACGCTTGGCCGCCTTGATGGTCGTCGCCATGCCATAAAGTTCGAGCTTCGAGAAAATGAATGGCTTGAATAATTCTAATGCCATTTTCTTTGGCAGACCGCACTGGTGCAGCATCAATTCGGGGCCAACAACGATGACCGAACGACCAGAATAATCGACGCGCTTGCCGAGCAGGTTCTGACGGAAACGGCCTTGCTTTCCCTTCAGCATGTCGGACATCGACTTCAGCGGCCGTTTGTTTGCGCCAGTAATGGCGCGGCCGCGACGGCCATTGTCGAAAAGGGCGTCTACGGACTCCTGTAACATGCGTTTTTCGTTACGGATGATGATGTCCGGCGCACGCAGCTCGATTAATCGGCGCAGCCGGTTGTTACGGTTGATCACCCGTCGGTACAAGTCGTTGAGATCCGAGGTAGCAAAACGGCCACCGTCCAGCGGCACCAAAGGACGCAGTTCCGGAGGAATAACCGGAACCACTTCGAGGATCATCCATTCGGGGCGAGTTCCAGACTCGGTGAAGGCCTCGATCAGCTTCAAACGCTTGACAAGCTTCTTGCGCTTTGCTTCCGACTTGGTGGCCCGCAAATCTTCGTGCAGGGTGACTAGCTCTTCATCAAGAACGATCTCCGTCAGCATATCACGGATTGCTTCGGCGCCGATACCAACGCCGAACGTGTCTGCCCCATACTCATCGACAGCACGCTGGTACTGCTCCTCAGACAAAAGTTCATGCAATTTCAATGGCGTTAGGCCTGGCTCGACAACTACGTAATTCTCAAAATAGAGAATTCGCTCCAGATCCTTGAGCGTCATATCAAGCAACAGGCCGATGCGCGATGGCAACGACTTCATAAACCAGATATGGGCCACCGGCGAAGCCAGCTCAATGTGCCCCATGCGCTCGCGGCGTACCGTGGCCAGCGTCACCTCAACACCACACTTCTCGCAGGTGATGCCCTTATATTTCATGCGCTTGTACTTTCCGCACAGGCACTCATAGTCCTTGATCGGGCCAAAAATACGGGCACAAAACAAGCCATCTCGCTCTGGTTTAAACGTGCGGTAGTTGATGGTTTCAGGTTTTTTAATCTCACCAAACGACCACGACCGGATGCGTTCGGGACTAGCTATCGAGATGCTAATTTCGTCGAATCGCTCGGTACCGCTGGTTTGCCCGAAAATCTTAGCCAACTCATTCATGGATATTCTCCTCGACTGTAGCGCCTGACCCGGGCTGCGATTTTTCTATCGCAGCCCCATGGCGTTCGCCGTGTTCCTGTATCGCTCCGATAGCCCTATCTAATCGCTCGCCGTCAACGCAGTTCGACGTTGAGGGCCAGGGACTGCAGTTCCTTGACCAGGACGTTGAAAGATTCCGGAATACCGGCTTCGAAGGTATCGTCGCCTCGGACGATAGCCTCGTAGACCTTGGTCCGACCGGAGACATCGTCCGATTTGACCGTCAGCATTTCCTGCAACGTATAGGCTGCCCCGTAGGCTTCGAGCGCCCAGACCTCCATCTCGCCGAAGCGTTGGCCGCCAAACTGTGCCTTGCCGCCCAATGGTTGCTGCGTGACTAAGCTGTAGGGACCAATCGAGCGGGCATGGATCTTGTCATCCACCAAATGGTGCAGCTTCAGCATGTAGATGAAACCTACCGTTACCTTGCGGTGGAATTCTTCACCGGTTCGTCCATCCCGCAGGGTAACCTGACCGGAAGTATCGAGCCCAGCCTTCTCCAGCATTTCGACGATATCCGGCTCGTGGGCGCCGTCGAACACCGGCGTCGCGATGGGTGTACCAGCCACCAGACTTCGCGAAGCATCAACGACCGAATCGTCATCTTTTTCGCCAAATTCATCCTTATAAGTTTTGGCGCCATAGATATCCTTCAGCTTAACCCGCAGATTCTTAATATCAGGCGAGCCATTCGCTGCTTCCAAGAGATCACCAATCTGACGGCCAAGCCCAGCGCAGGCCCACCCCAGATGAGTCTCGAGGATTTGCCCAACGTTCATACGTGATGGCACACCAAGTGGATTGAGAACGATATCTACGGGCGTACCATCTTCCAAAGCCGGCATGTCTTCTATCGGGGTAATCTTCGAGATGACGCCCTTGTTGCCATGCCGCCCAGCCATCTTGTCACCGGGCTGTAGCTTGCGCTTAACGGCAACGAAGACCTTAACCATCTTCATCACACCCGGGGGCAGCTCGTCACCGCGTTGCAGCTTTTCGACCTTATTATCAAAGCGCTGCTCAAGTTCGGCGATACTCGCCTCGAACTGGTTCTTTAGGGCCTCGATATCGGCCATGATCTTGTCGTTGCCGATAACAAACTGAGCCCATTGGCCAGGGGTGAATTTACCTAGAACGTCCTCACTCAGCTTGGCGCCAACAGCCAGACCCTTCGGCCCACCCGTCGCCTTGCGGTTGATCAGTAGGGCTTTCAATCGGCTGTGAAAGTTGCGCTCCAAGATAGTGCGTTCGTCGTCGCGATCCTTGGCCAAACGTTCAATCTCAGACCGCTCAATGGCCATGGCGCGCTCATCCTTATCGACCCCTCTACGCGAGAAGACTCGCACCTCAACCACCGTACCTGACACACCCGGGGGCAGTTTCAGAGAGGTATCGCGGACGTCGGAAGCCTTTTCACCGAAGATAGCACGCAACAATTTTTCTTCCGGCGTCATCGGCGATTCACCCTTGGGTGTAACCTTGCCCACCAGGATATCGCTAGGTTTGACTTCGGCGCCTATGTAGACGATGCCGGCTTCATCCAGATTCCTTAGGGCTTCTTCGCCGACATTAGGGATGTCGCGTGTAATTTCTTCCTGACCAAGCTTGGTATCGCGAGCCATCACCTCGAATTCCTCGATATGGATCGAGGTGAAGACATCGTCGCGCACGATACGCTCGGAAATTAGGATCGAGTCTTCAAAGTTATAGCCATTCCAGGGCATGAAGGCGACAAGGACGTTCCTACCCAGGGCTAGTTCGCCGTATTCCGTCGACGGACCATCGGCAATGATATCACTGGCCTGAATAACGTCGCCAACCCGCACCAACGGTCGCTGCGTGATACAGGTATTTTGGTTTGAGCGCTGAAACTTCCGCAAATTATAAATATCGACGCCGCTGGCCGCGTGAGACGTTTCCTCCGTGGCTCGGATAACGATGCGCGTGGCATCGACCTGATCGATAATACCCGAGCGCCGGGCAACGATCGCCGCGCCCGAATCTCGCGCCACCGCCTCTTCCATGCCCGTACCCACAAGCGGCGCCTCTGCACGAATTAGCGGCACGGCCTGCCGCTGCATATTGGAGCCCATCAGAGCTCGGTTGGCATCATCGTTTTCCAGGAACGGGATCAACGCCGCCGCAACCGAAACCAACTGTTTCGGCGAAACATCAATGTAATCAATATCATCTGGCCGCGACATAACGAAGTCACCGCCGCGCCGACAACTGATCAAATCACTAACCAAACGGTTCTTGGCATCGAGCTCGGCATTGGACTGAGCCACGGTGTAGCGGCCTTCCTCCATCGCCGACATGTAAATGACGTCGGCCGAAACGCAGCCACTCTCCACTTTTCGGTAAGGCGTTTCGATGAAGCCGTACTTGTTAACCTGTGCATAGGTCGCCAACGAGTTGATAAGCCCGATGTTTGGGCCTTCCGGAGTCTCGATCGGGCAGATACGACCATAATGTGTAGGGTGAACGTCGCGGACCTCAAAACCTGCACGCTCGCGCGTCAATCCACCCGGACCCAGAGCCGAAAGCCGTCGCTTATGTGTAATCTCAGCCAGCGGGTTAGTCTGATCCATGAACTGACTAAGCTGGGAGGAACCAAAGAATTCGCGTACAGCCGCCGCCGCCGGTTTGGCATTAATTAAATCGTGCGGCATGACGGTGTCGATATCAACCGAGCTCATACGTTCGCGAATCGCCCGCTCCATACGCAGCAAGCCAACCCGGTACTGATTCTCCATGAGCTCTCCGACGGAGCGAACGCGCCGATTGCCCAGGTGGTCGATATCATCGATTTCGCCGCGCCCGTCCTTCAAATCCACGAGAATTCGGACAACCTCCAGGATGTCCTCGCGGCGTAGCACGCGAACTGTATCCTCAGTCTGAAATCCCAGACGGGCATTCATCTTCACCCGGCCGACAGCAGATAGATCATAGCGTTCCGAATCGAAAAACAGTCCCTTGAACAACGCCTCAGCGGTATCCACAGTTGGTGGCTCTCCAGGCCGCATGACACGGTAGATATCGATCAAGGCCTCTTCCCGCGACGAGTTTTTGTCGACGGCTAGCGTATTACGAATATAAGGCCCAACATTGACATGATCGATTGCCAGCGTCGGAATTTCGGTAACGCCGTTGCTTTCCAGCAGTTCGATAAGTTCTTCTGTCAACTCATCGCCAGATTCGGTAAAGATTTCTCCGGTTTCAGAATTGACCAGATCTTCACCAACATACCGGCCAATCAGGTCTTCGCGACCGACCAACTGTTCCTGAAATCCCTTCTCCGTGAGCTCTCGCAGCAGCCGCGGCGTTAGCTTTGTTCCAGCCTTGGCCATCACCTTGCCGGACTTGGCGTTAACCAAATCGCTAATCAATTTAACGCCGCGCAGAGACGTCGGATCAAAGGCCGTTTTCCAGCCCTTCTTCGTCATACTGTAACTGACGGTCTTGTAAAAATACTTAAGAAGCTCCTCCGGAGTCATGCCAACGATTTCATCTTGAGAAAGGCTGCGACCCTCCTCTTTCCGCTCGATGCGTAGCGCTGCCGTGGCATCGCTGTCGAGCGCCAGCAAAAGCGTAGATACGGGGAGCTTGCGGCGGCGATCAATACGCACGAACACCACATCTTTGGCATCGAACTCGAAGTCCAGCCAAGATCCGCGATAAGGAATAACGCGCGCGGCGAACAGGAATTTCCCAGACGAATGGGTCTTGCCCTTGTCATGATCAAAGAATACGCCCGGAGAGCGATGCATTTGCGAGACGATCACCCTTTCCGTTCCATTGACGACAAAGGTGCCGTTGCCAGTCATCAAAGGCAAGTCGCCCATGTAGACATCCTGCTCCTTAATGTCGCGGACCGACCTCGCGCCCGTATCCTCATCGACGTCCCAAACGACGAGGCGAAGCGTAACCTTCAGCGGTGCGGAGTAAGTCATGCCGCGTTGTTGGCACTCCTCGACATCATATTTTGGTGCCTCAAACTCGTAGCGGACAAATTCTAGTGTGCCACGCTCAGAGAAATCCTGAATCGGGAAAACCGACATAAAAACAGCTTGAAGACCGGTATTTTCACGGTCCTCGACAGCTATATCCATTTGCAAAAAATGATCGTAAGAATTCTTCTGCACCTTGATGAGGTTAGGCATGGGTGCAACCGCTGCGATACGGCCAAAGTTCTTTCGAACCCGCCTACGACCGGTGAACGTCGTGGTCATTGCTGATCCTTAC
>CAUZNJ010000100.1:0-6973 GCA_963580965.1 Alphaproteobacteria bacterium
TGGCCGTCCCACGGTGGATATACCCAATGGGGGACATCGGACGGTATTAAAAGTACCCGTGGACGGCATGGAAAGTTCGGCCGTCTCATTATTTGGGAAACTTCTGACCTTGACCGTGGTCGATGGTCTACGGGCTGCGGAATGGCAGGTGACGGCTGGGGGGGGCATCTCTTTTGAACCGTTGCCTGCCGCCACCACGGCAGGACTAGAGCCACAACTATTTCTGATCCTTATGTTTTCCCTGCTTGGCGGATTGATTCTTAATCTGATGCCCTGTGTCTTACCGGTCCTATCTCTCAAGCTTCTAGCAGTAGTCGGCCACGGTAGCCGTGACCGCCGTGATATTCGTGCAGGGTTCATTGCTTCTTCAGCTGGAATCGTCGCCACCTTCCTAGCTCTAGCCATCGGCCTCGCTAGCCTTAAGGCCAGTGGGTCCGCGATCGGCTGGGGTATCCAGTTTCAGCAACCATTGTTTTTGGTTGTCATGGTTGTCGTCCTCACCCTGTTTGCCTGCAATCTTTGGGGTTATTTCGACATTAATTTATCGCCAACGGTTGCCAAAGCAGCCGCCCGCACCAGACCGTCTCGAGGCCTAGGCGGTCATTTCATGACCGGCGCCTTCGCGACCATACTGGCTACGCCCTGTTCAGCTCCGTTTCTGGGTACCGCTATCGGCTTTGCCCTGTCGCGGGGAACTGGAGAAATTATGGCGGTCTTTTTCTGCCTTGGTCTGGGGCTGGCATTGCCTTATCTAGCCGTTGCTGCATTCCCCAGACTTGCCACGTGGTTGCCCCAGCCTGGCAGGTGGATGGTGGTCCTGCGCCGGATATTAGGCGTTTCTCTAGCCACGACGGCGGTGTGGTTGATAAGTGTTCTCGCGGCCCAGGTCGGGGCTACCGCAGGGGGGTTGGTCGCACTATTTATGGCGGCCATTATCGTAATACTAGCCCAAACATTTCGGTGGCCCCAGAGGCGGCACCTGAGCTCAGCGGCCGTTGTAGTCCTAGTCTCTGCCGCTTTGTTTACGCCGTTCTGGATGCCTGGTGATAAAATGGAATATCGACAGCCTGCAGCCGACACAGTGTGGCAACCCTTCGATGAATTAGCCATCGCCGGCCTCGTCGCCAGCGGCAAGGTAATTCTTGTTGATATCACCGCCGACTGGTGCCTGACATGCACGGTAAACAAGGCTGTTGTTCTGGAGCGCGGGGCTATCCGCGAGCGCCTGGGCGGTGACAGTATCGTCGCCATGCAAGGCGACTGGACCCGCCCTGACGCTGCGATCGCACGCTATCTAGCCCAGTTTGGACGTTACGGGATTCCGTTTAATGTCGTCTATGGCCCACGGGCACCGCAGGGCATTCCCCTACCTGAAGTGCTTACTACCTATACGGTGGCGAGTTCGTTAGACGCTGCAGCAGCCCTTTCCACCGCCGCTGCCCGCTAGGTCTCAAGAAGCCCATGCGAGGGGCTGCAGGCCCAGCTAGAAGGGCAATACCAAGTAGTAATTTTTTTGTTTATGCCGCGACGAATTCTCATCCGGACCACCGGACGCTCAACTTGGGAAAACACATGAGCATCAAGGTTGGCGATTGATTCCGAACCCTGTCCACTTAAGGTCTTATCAAGAAGAAGAAAGTGATGATCTTTGGCACCCCTAGGGCCTTCACTCCGGCCTGTTCGGCAAAGAACCTACCGGGACCTGAGCAGACCTCAAACAATCTAAAAGCAAAGAGAATCGGTATATGCATCACAATGGAGCTATAGATTCACTAAAGCAGCTTCGAGAGGAGCTGCACCGAGAACATAATGTAGCAGCTATGAAGCAAGGTGGGCCTATAGCCGGCTCCGATTAGCTCCCATTTCCCACAGCCCGCGCTGCCGCTGTTGCCAGTGCGTCGGCGCGTTCGTTTTCCGGGTGACCATCATGACCACGGACCCAGTGAAATTCGATGTCATGGCCAGAAAGGAGGCTGTCCAGACGCATCCACAGGTCAACATTTTTCACTGGCTGCTTTGCAGCTGTCTTCCAGCCGTTGACCTTCCACGCCCGAATCCATTTAGTAATTCCATCGCGCACATAGGTGCTGTCGGTATAAAGTGCCCCCCGGGATGGGCGCGTCAGCGCCTCCAACGCTGCGATCGCCGCCATCATCTCCATGCGATTATTGGTAGTATCGAGCGCGCCTCCGAATATCTCTCTTTCATTACCGCGCCAGCGCAGGATAGCGCCCCATCCGCCCGGGCCCGGATTTCCTAGGCAAGCGCCATCCGTAAATATCTTGACCGGCTCGCTGTTTGCCATCTCAATCCAATCCGTATTCACTGGCCGATTGCACGCCGCCGTGGAAACGCAGCCGTTTTAGATACTCCAACGGGTCCTTGCGGGTAACGAGTGCACCTTCCGGGGTGAATAGCCAATCATAGAGGCGGGTCAATAGGAACCGCATCGCTGCGCCACGAGCTAGGATAGGCAGAGCATTAAGCTCTGCCCCGCTCAAGGGACGGATACTGACATACCCCGCCAACAGCCGGCGCGCTTTGGTAATATTGAAGTCCCCAGCGACTTCAAAGCACCACGCATTGAGACAAATCGCCAAGTCATATACGAAGAAATCCGTACAGGCAAAATAGAAGTCAATCAGCCCTGTCAGCTTGTCGCCACGAAAGAAAACGTTGTCAGGAAATAAGTCGGCGTGGATAACGCCCGTCGGTAGGTTGGAAGGCCATTCCGCTTCCAGGGCGTCAAGCCTCCCGTCCAGTTCTTCAGCAAGCCCCTGCTGCACTTCATCAACGCGCCTCCGGCTCGCATCGAGCAGTGGCCGCCAACTAGATAAAGAAAGATCGTTGTCCCGGTTAAGAGGAAAATGATCTCCCGCCAGATGCATCCGGGCCATTGCCGCGCCCAAAGCGGCGCAGTTTCCTGGGGTCGCACGGCGCGGCCACATACCCTGCCTGAAGCTGACGATCGCCGCTGGACGATTGCACAATTCCGCCTGCATATGCCCCTGCCTATCGATGATTGGCGTCGGGCACGGAATCCCCTTGTTAGAAAGGTGACGCATGAGCCCCAGATAAAAAGGTAAATCCTGACGCTTAACGCGCTTTTCATAGAGGGTTAGGATGAAAGGCCCCTGATCCGTCGTCAGAAGGAAATTAGAGTTCTCGATGCCTTCGGCAATGCCTTTACACGACTGCACATCACCAATGTCGTATTGAGCGACGAATGCCGTCACGTCCGCATCGGATACTTCGGTATAGACGGCCATGGCTACTCTAGTTTGGCGTTCGATGGCTGCAATGTAATGACGGCGGTTCATACGGGAGCAGCACCCTGCTTGGCAAGCCATCAGGTTCTCCACTCCAGCTTTCCAAGGAATTTCCAGGGCGGGTTTTTACAAGGGGATATGTCAACGGCACCCCCTGGGTCACCTCGGATGAGATTTTTCAAGCCTACCCGAAACGCAACGAACCGATGGTCGGTGGCCAACGTTGGGAATATAGGATTTACCTACGCTCGGGTCTTTGCCTTGGGCCGCGTTGCGCTTACCTATTCCGATAATGGTCAGGTTGATAGCGCCAGAAAAACGAAGGCCCTACCAGAGATTGCCTTAAATGAAATCAAAAGCCCGCGGGGCCTGAGGGCGGATAGCGGAGTAAAACAGATCCCCGTTTTACCAGAAAGGTATTGCTGTATGTATCGGCGATCTTGAGGCACTAAGCCCACTCCGCTACAGTGCACCACGCTCCGGAACGTCATCAAGTTACCAAGTTACCAACTACAAGGGCT
Source organism: Alphaproteobacteria bacterium (assembly GCA_963580965.1). GTDB lineage: Bacteria > Pseudomonadota > Alphaproteobacteria > Rhodospirillales > CAMCUA01 > CAMCUA01. Next base: position 3,791 of record CAUZNJ010000100.1, read on the forward strand.
AAGGACGATCAATATGGCCGACGAAGCAGTGACCATCGCGCAAAAGAAGCCCTACACGATAGATATAGAGGCAGTTCAGCAGTATCCATGGTTCAGTTGCGGACGCAACGCAAAGCAACCCTACTGCGACAGCAGCCACAAATCTCTCTGATTGGCCGGAATTCGTCGGAGCTGCACATGCCTTCCCATTCAACAAAAGCATTGAGGGGACGTGCATATGGTGTGGTAGCAGTCTTGATCCTTAGCGTCAGCTTGGCCGCATGCAGCTCATCCAGTAGCATAGAGAGCACACCGCCCTGTACACCGGTATGGATTCTGAAGGACGCCGCGTTTGTGACGCGGTTCCTTGATGGTGGCGGCAGGGACATCATTGATGTCCTGCACGAAGGGGAAATCACGGGTTTTACCGAAACCTGTGAATATGACGTCGATGAAGAAACCGGAATCGGTCAAATGCAAACCGAGATCAATACGCAGATCACGGCGTTGCGCGGTCCTGCCGACCGGGAACGTGCAGCGACGGTGACCTACTTCATTGCACTTACCGATCTGAACCACGAGGTTCTAGAGAAAAAGTTTTTGGACGTGGTTATCGAATTTCCAGGCAACCGGCGTAAGGTAAAATTTTATGATGAGCCTGTCCCATTCTCAATCCCCATCAGTCCCGAAAGAAGTGCGGAGAATTACCTAATTTTTATTGGCTTCCAAGTCACCCAGGAGGAGATTACCTACAATCGGCAACAGAAAGGTTTTCGATAGACACTCTGCTCCGACGTTGACCCACCCCAGCCGCTAGACTAATTGAGTAATGGCGTATTAAAAGACCACATAGGCGTCCATATAAAATCTCAGCAGAACTCTAAGGAAGCGTCTGCAGCACAAACTTAATGTGCGAGCGCACCAAACAGCCTGTTGGAGAATCCAATGACTGAAAGCCTCAACCAACCCTTAAAGAAAACACCATTAACGGCCCTTCATGAAGGGCTGGGCGGTAAGCTGGTGCCATTTTCCGGTTATCTAATGCCACTCCACTTCGAGGGTATTCTTGCCGAACACCGTCATACGCGCACGGCCGCTGGCCTCTTCGATGTGTCACACATGGGGCAGGCGGTTCTCCATGGTGACCACGCCGCCGAAGCATTCGAAAGCTTGACACCCGGAGACGTTCTCAGCCTAAGGGTTGGGAGTATGCGCTATACATTACTGACTGACGCCGCCGGTGGCATCCTCGATGATCTCATGGTCACTAAGCACAGTGACCATCTGCACCTGGTGGTCAACGCCGCCCGCAAGGACGCAGATTTTGCCCATATCCGTGAACGCCTTATGGGAAAGGCCGAATTGGAAGTCCGCTCCGATTGGGCGCTTCTGGCCTTGCAGGGGCCAGCAGCGCAGGACGTTCTCGGGCGCTTTTCTGCAGCCGCCCGCCACATGATGTTCATGACCACCGAGGTTCTTACCCTGGTCGATACACAATGTCTTGTCAGCCGTTGCGGCTACACCGGCGAAGATGGCTACGAGATTTCCGTGCCCGCCGAGGCCGCAGAGCGCCTGGCCAGAGAGCTTCTGGTAGAGGACGAAGTTAAGCCTATCGGCTTGGGTGCTCGTGATTCTTTGCGCCTGGAAGCGGGCCTATGCCTCTATGGCCATGACATCGATACGACGACGACGCCGATCGAGGCGGCATTGGCGTGGACCGTTAACCGGCGGCGGCGCGCCGAAGGTGGATTTCCAGGTACTGAAGTCATTATGCGTCAGCTTTCCGAGGGCCCCGCGCGATGCCGCGTCGGCCTGCGGCCTGAAGGAAGAATTCCAGTTCGTGAAGGAACGGCTATTGTCAGCGTCGCTGGCGACGTCATCGGTCGGGTTACCAGTGGCGGGTTTAGCCCAACCCTAGGCTCCGCAATCGCAATGGGTTATATTGACGCCGCCTATCGCGACCCGGGAACGCCGGTCACTTTCAATATTCGCGGCAAGAAGGTTACGGGTGCCGTTGTCACGCTGCCGTTTGTTCCGCACCGCTATGCCAAACTCTAAATACTAAGGGAGCCCCCGATGGCTGAAATCAAGTATACCCGCGACCATGAGTGGATCCGCATCGAGGATGGGATAGGAGTAGTAGGGATCACCGACTACGCTCAGGAACAGCTAGGCGATGTGGTCTTCGTAGAATTGCCTGACGTTGGCAATGCGCTCTCACAAGGCAAGGATGCCGCGGTCGTCGAATCGGTAAAGGCAGCCAGCGAAGTCTATGCGCCCCTCAACGGCGCCGTGCTGGAAATTAATACGGCCTTACCTGATTCTCCAGAAATGGTAAACAGCGATCCATCCGGCGCCGGATGGTTCTACAAGATGTCCATCGCTGAACCCGCCCAGCTTGCTGACTTGATGGATGCCGATGCCTATGCTGCCTATATAGCTGATCTGTGATACTTCGCCCCGTGATTGACAGGATAACGCGATGCCACCTGTATCCCCAACGCTGACAGAACTAGAGCATAATTCCAGCTTCATATATCGCCATATTGGGCCCAGCGAGGCCGACATCATCGCAATGCTTGAAACCCTCAACCTCGATTCCCTGGATGCTCTCATCAACGCCACCGTTCCCGAGGCGATTCGTTCCGAGACACCCGGCATGGCCGGCCCGCGGCGCGAAGAAGACGTCCTGGCCGAGGCCCAAAAAATGGCCGCACGCAACCATGTCCTGAGGTCGATGATTGGCATGGGCTACCACGACTGCTTTACGCCGACAGTTATTCTTCGCAACGTGTTGGAAAACCCAGCTTGGTACACGGCCTATACGCCCTATCAGGCTGAGATTTCCCAGGGCCGCCTTGAAGCTCTTCTTACATTTCAGCAGATGACCATCGATCTGACCGGTCTTGATATAGCTAACGCGTCCCTCCTCGATGAGGGCACAGCGGCAGCAGAGGCAATGACCTTGATGAAGCGCGTTGGCGAGCATCCTGGAAATACCCTTTTTGTCGCCGCCAATTGTCATCCGCAGACCATTGCCGTCATCCGCACACGCGCTCAGCCGCTTGGTATCGAAATTCTGGTTGGTGATCCATTTGCCGATATGGATGGACCCGATGTGTTTGGCGCCATCGTCCAGTATCCAAGTACCAATGGCGATATTACTGATTATAGCATCCTCGCGGCTCGGTTACATGATGCCGG